>CAZBMT010000011.1:0-18499 GCA_964492645.1 uncultured Cyanobium sp.
TCGCCATCGGCACCAGCCACGGCGCCTACAAGTTCACCCGCAAGCCCACCGGCGAGGTGCTGGCCATCTCCCGGATCGCCGAGATCCACAAGGCCATCCCCAACACCCACCTGGTGATGCACGGCTCCAGCTCCGTTCCCCAGGAATGGCTGGACATGATCAACAAGTACGGCGGCGCCATCCCCGAGACCTACGGCGTGCCCGTCGAGGAGATCCAGGAAGGCATCCGCAACGGCGTGCGCAAGATCAACATCGACACCGACAACCGCCTCGCCTTCACCGCCGCTGTCCGGGAAGCCGCCGCCAAGGATCCCGCCAACTTCGATCCCCGCCACTTCAACAAGCCCGCCCGGGCCTACATGAAGAAGGTCTGCCTCGACCGCTACCAGCAGTTCTGGTGTGCCGGCAACGCCAGCAAGATCAAGCAGCGCGACATCAACTACTACGCCACCCTCTACGCCAAGGGTGCCCTCGATCCCAAGACCGCCGTGGCCGCCTGATCGGCGTCCCGCCTGCGATTCAGCAGCTATCCATCGGGGGCCCACGGGCCCCCGTTTTCATGGCCGGCCATCCACAGGCCGATCAGGGCAGGGGCAGCGGCAGCGGTGTGCCATCGGGCAGGGGCGGCTTGTCGAAGGCTGCCTCCTTGGCGGTGGGGGCTGCGTCCACCAGCCGCTCCAGGGCCCGGCGCAGGCTGCGCTCCATCACGAAGCGACGGCCGTCGGTGACCACCACCCGCACCAGGGTGGGCAGGTCGTTGCTTTTCGACTGCAGGTAGATCGGCTCCACGTACAGCAGACCCTCGCCCACCGGCAGCACCAGCAGGTTGCCGCGGAACAGCCGCGAGCCGAGCCGATTCCAGAGGCCGAACTGGAAGCTGATCGTCGGGTCCTGGTCGATCAAGGCCGTCACCTGTTGGGGGCCGAGCAGCAGCCGCTGCTGGGGGAAGCGCACCAGCAGCAGCTCCCCGTAGTGGGGCGGATCATTGCGGGCCGCCAGCCAGCCCACCAGATTGGAGCGCTTCAGCGGTGTGAACGGCAGCAGCAGCACGAACTCGGAGCGCTGCTCGCCGGGCAGCTGCAGGGTGAGGTGATACGGCGAGACCGGCACGTTGTTCTCGCCGTAGATCTCGGTGGGCACCGCCCAGACGTCGTCGCCGTTGTAGAAGGTGCGCACATCGGTGACGTGGTAGCGCAGCAGCCGCTCCGCCTGGATGTCGAACTGACTCTTCGGCACCCGGATGTGGGCCAGCAGGGCCCGCGGCATGGCCGACAGCGGCCGGAACAGTTCCGGGAAGGCCCTCACCCAGGTGCGCAGCACCGGATCCCTGGCGTCGTTCACATAGAACCAGAGCCGGCCGTCGTGGGCATCCACCACCGCCTTCACCGGGTTGCGGAAGTAGCGCAGGCCCTGGGGGTTGGGATCGCTGTAGGGGTAGGAGCGGCTGGTGGTGAAGCCGTCCAGCAGCCAGTACTGATACTGCTCCGGCCGGTAGCCCTCGCTCCCCGCCACCCGGGCGGTGACCAGGTAGGGCTGGCTTTCGAAGCGCAGGAACGGCGCCAGGGCGGTCAGGCGCCTGTTCACCTGCCGCCGCAGCAGCAGCAGGGAGCGGTCGGTGAAGGAGCCGGTGAACAGCAGCCGCGGCTCCCGCAGGTAGATCGCCGCCCCCAGCCGGTTGAGGGGAGGGGCCAGGGAGATGCCCCGGGTGCCGGTGTAGTGGGTGTAGACGTTCAGTTCCCCCTCCGGATAGGAGAACTCCTTCACCTTGGTGGGGGCGATCGCGTAGGGGGAGGGCCCGGAGGCGAAGTAGAGGCTCGGGCTGCCCACCGGCAGCGCCGCCCGGGCCTCCTGGTCGGTGATGCCCAGCTCGGGGATGCCCTGCACCCGGCCGCTGCTGCCCAGGTCCTTGACGAAGAACAGCGGCAGGCCGTCGGAGCCGAAGGCGTTCACCGGCGAGACGGTGAAGCCGTGGCCGTTGGTGAACACCAGATGGCGGTTCAGCCAGGTGCGCGAGCCCGGCGGCAGGGCGCTGCTGTCCAGCTCCCGGGCCGAGATCAGCACCTGCTGGGAGCCGTCGCGGGCCGCCTTGCCCTGCAGCGGATAGCGGTCCACCGCCGCCGAAGGGAACGTGTAGTACAGCCGCAGCTGCTGCAACTGGCGGTTGGCGGCCAGCAGGGGCTGGCTGTCCCAGAGGCGGATGTTGTCGAGGGTGCCGGGGGCGCTGGCCAGATCCGCCTTCGTCAGGCCCTGGTTGGGCTCCAGCCGGATGGTGCGGACGTTCTCGAGGCCGAAGGCGCGGCGGGTGGCCCGGATGCTGCGCTCCAGGTAGGGGGCTTCCACCGCCAGCTCCCGCGGCTGCACCCAGAAGCGCTGGGCCAGGGGCGTGATCACCCATTCGCTGATCGGCACCAGCAGGGCCGTGCCCGCCAGGGGCAGCAGGGCGCCGCGGCGCACCCAGCCCCGGGGCAGGGGCACCAGCAGGGCGCAGGCCGTGAGCAGCAGCAGCACCGCGAACAGCAGCCGCAGGGGCAGGCGCACGTGCAGATCCACGTAGCCCGCCCCCGAGGCCACGCCGCTGCCCTGGACCATCAGATCGAAGGGGGCCAGGGCATTGCTGAGGGCCATCACGACGGCCAGGGCCGCCACCTGGGGCTGCAGCACCCGCTGCTGGGCCTTGCTGAGGCCGTCGAAGCGCAGGTCGCTGAGGCTGCGGCCCTTGCCGATGGTCAGCAGCAGGCAGGCCGCCAGCCCCACCAGCCCCTGGGCCAGCAGCACGCTCAGCAGCAGCCGCAGGGCCGGCAGGCGCAGCACGGTGAAGGAGAGATCCAGGCCGGTGAGCGGATCCCCTTCGCCGAAGGGGGTGGCCAGCAGGGCCGGCAGCCACAGGCTCCAGCCCCGGGCCACCGCCGTGGCCGAGCCCGCCAGGGCGGCCGCCAGGGTGATCCGCAGGGTGGTCAGAGGCCAGAACAGCAGCGGCAGCAGCAAGCCCCCCGCCAGGCCTGCCACCAGCAGCGGCGGCAGATCGCGCAGCACGGAGAAGCCGGTGATCACCTCGCCGTTGAAGGGGTTGGCGATCAGTCCCCTGGCCTGCACCATCAGGTAGCTGAGACCGCCGGCCAGCAGCAGCACCAGGCCGATCAGCACAGCCACGAGGGCGCCGTTGCCGAGTCTGAGCAGCGGTTCCTTCGGCCGGGGCGCCGCGGCATCCTGCTCCCGCAGCCGCCAGCAGCGCTGCAGCTGGGCCAGCTGCAGGGCCGAACCGAGACCGAAGACCGCCGTGAAGGCGGCGATCTGCAGCATCCAGCGGCGCAGCAGGATCTGCTGGAAGTCGAACTGGCTGAACCAGAGCCATTCAATGGCCAGTCGAGCCCCTGCCCACAGGGCCAGCATCAGCCCGAAGGCGATGGCCAGGCCGACGGCGAGGTGGGACCTCCGGCGGGACGGCAGGGGGGTGGGAACGGGCACAAGCGGAGCGTAGGCAGAACCTTGAGAGCGACAAGTGCTGGCATGGGTGCCATACCCGATGCTGGAAGTCGGCTTTGCCGGCGCCCTCCGGACGCCGCTGTTAGCGTGCCGACTAGTGAACGGCACGCACTTGACCGCCACCCTTTCCCGCTCCACCTTCACGGGCCTGCGCTGCAAGGAATGCGGTCATCCCTACGAGGCCGGCGCCCGCCACGTCTGCGAGGACGTCTGCTTCGGTCCCCTCGAGGTGGTCTACGACTACGACGCCATTCGCAGCCGCGTCAGCCGCGCCACCATCGAGGCCGGCCCCACCTCGATCTGGCGCTACCGGGAATTCCTGCCCGTCGAAGGGGACCCCATCGATGTGGGCACGGGCTTCACCCCCCTGCTCAAGGCGGATCGCCTGGCCCGTCGCCTCGGCCTCTCCTCCCTCTATATCAAGAACGACGGCGTCAACATGCCGACGCTGTCCTTCAAGGACCGCGTCGTCTCGGTGGCCCTCACCCGCGCCCGGGAACTGGGCTTCACCACCGTCAGCTGCGCCTCCACCGGCAACCTGGCCAACTCCACCGCCGCCATCGCCGCCCACGCCGGCCTGGAGTGCTGCGTGTTCATCCCCAGTGATCTGGAGCTGGGCAAGGTGCTCGGCACCCTCGTCTATAACCCCACCCTGATGGCGGTGAAAGGCAACTACGACCAGGTCAACCGGCTCTGCTCCGAGGTGGCCAACACCTACGGCTGGGGCTTCGTCAACATCAACCTGCGCCCCTACTACTCCGAGGGTTCCAAGACCCTCGGTTACGAGGTGATCGAGCAGCTCGGCTGGCAGCTTCCCGACCACATCGTCGCTCCCCTTGCCTCCGGCTCCCTGTTCACCAAGATCCGCAAGGGCTTCGACGAGTTCATCAAGGTGGGCCTCGTCGACGAGAAGCCGGTGCGCTTCAGCGGCGCCCAGGCCGAAGGCTGCTCCCCCATCGCCCAGGCCTTCGCCGCCGGCCGCGATTTCATCACCCCGGTGAAGCCGAACACGATCGCCAAGTCGATCGCCATCGGCAATCCGGCCGACGGCCCCTACGCCATCGACATCGCCAACCGCACCGGCGGCAGCATCGCCGCCGTCACTGACGCGGAAATCATCGAGGGCATCAAGCTGCTGGCCGAGATGGAGGGGGTGTTCACCGAAACCGCCGGTGGCACCACCATCGCGGTGCTCAGGAAGCTGGTGGAGCAGGGCAGGATCGACCCCTCGGAAATCACCGTCGCCTACATCACCGGCAACGGTCTCAAGACCACCGAAGCCATCGCCTCCTCCATCGGCGCCCCGTACACGATCGAGCCCCAGCTGGCCAGCTTCCATGAAGCCTGGGAGCGCTCCCAGGCCTCCCATGGCGTCGACGCTCCGGCCTGAGCCATCCTCCGCCGCGCCTGCGGCGCCCACCCGTGCCCTTTCTTGCCCCACCGACCCCTTCCATGGCCATCCAGGTTCTGATCCCCACCCCCCTGCAGAAGTTCACCAACGACGAGGCCAGCGTCAGCCTGGAGGCCACCAGCATCGACGGCCTGCTGCAGGCCCTCGAGGGCCGCTACCCCGGCATCCAGGCCCGCCTGTGCGATGAGAACGGCAAGCTGCGCCGTTTCCTCAACCTGTACGTGAACAGCGAGGACATCCGCTTTCTCGACAACCAGGCCACCATCCTCAGCGACGGTGATGAGGTGAGCATCGTGCCGGCGGTCGCCGGCGGCTGAACGCGTCGGCAGCTTTCGTGATCAATCCATAAGATCTGTTCACGATTGCAACCGGATCCCATGGGCCCGATCCAGACGTCCAGGCCCCTGAGCGGCACCATCGCCGCCACCGACGCCAGCGTCTCTGCTGGCAAGACCGCCGGCCACGACTGGCGCGCCGCCACCCAGCTGTTCGACTACCGCCAGGCCGCCAATCCGATCCGTCCGGGCCTCACCGAGCCGATTCCCGAGGGCCGCTGGGGTCCCGAGCTTCACGGCAGTGGTCCGACGGCGATTCTGCCCCTCGACCTCAGCGCCGGCCTCGGCTGCCCGTCGCCGGCCACCAGCCCCGCTCTCTGCGCCAGTTTCGTGCGGATCCTCCCGGGCGAATCCATCGGGGTGGCCGCCAACGCCACCAGTTCCCTGTTTTATGTCTACCGGGGCTCCGGCCGCTGCCACTGCCTCTCCGCTGCCGGGGATGACCCCCTCGATCTGGGCTGGAGCCGCGGCGATCTGTTTGTGCTGCCGGCCGGACTGGAGCCCCGGCTGGAGGCCTCCGAGGAGAGCGTTCTCTACTGGGTGCACGACGGGCCACTCCTCACCTTTCTCGGGGTGCGGGCCGAGACCGCCCGCTTTGCCCCCAGCCACTACCCGGCGGCCTGGCTCGACCAGGAGCTGGCGGCGCTGGCGGCCGATCCCAGCAGCGCCCGCAGCAACCGCCTCAGCCTGCTGATGGGCAACCGGGCACTGCCGGCGAGCCGCACCGTCACCCACACCCTCTGGGCCATGTACGGCCTGGTCCCGGCCGGTGCGGTCCAGCCCCCCCACCGGCACCAGTCCGTGGCCCTCGACCTGGTGATCGACTGCCGCCCCGGCTGCGCCACCCTCTCGGGCCCTGACCTCAACCCGGACGGCACCATCCGCAATCCGCTGCGGATGGAGTGGGAGCCGGGCGCGGCCTTCGTGACGCCTCCGGGACACTGGCATTCCCACGTCAACGAGAGCGGCCATCCGGCCCGGCTGCTGCCGATTCAGGACGCGGGCCTACACACCTACCTGCGCAGCCTCGACATCCGCTTTGCCTCCGGCCTGGCCGGCGAGGGCTGAACCGGCTCCGGCTTCATGGGCCTCCACCAGGGCCCGGAAGCTCTCACCGTCGATGGTCTCCTGCTCGATCAGCCTGTTGACCAGCTCGTCGATCAGTTCGCGTCTGGGCGTCAGCAGGGCGACGGCCTTCTCCAGGGCTTCGGAGGCGAGCTGGCGCACCTGTTCGTCGATGCGGTTGCCGGTGCGCACCGAGGTGTGCGGCGTGGAGCGGATCCAGTCGCGGCCGAGGAACACCTCTTCGCCCTCCTCCTCCAGCGCCATGGGCCCCAGGCTGGAGAAGCCGTAGCGCAGCACCATATCCCGGCAGATGCGGCGCACCAGCTGCAGATCGCTGCTGGCCCCCTGGGTCACCTCACTGGGGCCGAACACCACCAGTTCGGCAGCCCGGCCGCCGAGAGCCACCACCAGCCGGGCCCGCAGGTAGGCCTTGCTGATCAGTCCGGAATCGATGATGTCCTCATCGGGCATGGTGCGGGCGAAGCCACCCACCCCGCCGGCCCTGGGCAGCAGGGTCACCTTGTCGAGCTTGTCAGCGTGGGGCAGCAGGGTGGTGAGCAGGGCATGGCCGATCTCGTGGTAGGCGATCAGCCGCTTCTTGGCGCTGTCCTGGAGCGGGGCGGCGCTCAGACCCATGGTGATGCGCTCCAGAGCATCGCCGATGGCCTGGTCATCCACCTGGCTCTTCTGGCGCCGGGCCGTGAGGATGGCCGCCTCGTTGAGCAGGTTGGCCAGATCGGCCCCGGAGAAGCCAGGGGTGCGGCGGGCCCAGTCGGCCAGCGACACCTCCTCGGCCAGGGGCCGGGTGCGGGCGTGGACCGAGAGGATCTCCTCCCGGCCGGCCCGGTCGGGCAGGTCGACGCTGATGCGGCGATCGAAGCGGCCGGGCCGCAGCAGGGCCGTGTCGAGCACGTCGAGGCGGTTGGTGGCGGCCAGGAGGATCACCCCGGAGTTGTCCTCGAAGCCGTCCATCTCGGTGAGCAGCTGGTTGAGGGTCTGCTCCCGCTCGTCGTTGCCGCCGCCGATGCCGGCCCCCCGCTGGCGCCCCACCGCGTCGATCTCGTCGATGAAGATGATGCAGGGCGCCTTGGCCTTGGCCTGGCGGAACAGGTCCCGCACCCGGCTGGCCCCCACGCCCACGAACATCTCGACGAACTCGGTGGCGGCCATCGAGAAGAAGGGGACCCCGGCCTCGCCGGCGATGGCCCGGGCCAGCAGCGTCTTGCCGGTGCCGGGGGGACCGACCAGCAGCACCCCCTTGGGGATACGGGCGCCGATGGAGGTGAACCGCTCCGGGGTCTTGAGGAAGGTCACCACCTCCTGGAGCTCCTCCTTGGCCTCGGCGATGCCGGCCACATCCTCGAAGCGCACCGTGATCGACCCCTCCTCCTGCAGGCGGGGCTGGCTGCGGCCGAAGCCCATCGCCTTGTTGGCCACCTGGGCGGAGCGGCGCACCAGCAGCACCAGGCCGGCGATCAGCAGGGCCACCAGCAGGCCGTTGGTGACCAGGCCGGCCATGGCGTCGTCGCGCCGCTCGTCACGGACCGTCAGCGGCACCCGGGCCTGCTCGGCGGTGCGCAGCAGCTGCTGGTTGTCGCTGAAGACCGCCACCTGGCGGCTGCGTCCGTCCGCGAAGGTGGCTGTCACCACCCGTTGGGAAGGGGAGAGCTCCAGGCTCTTGATCTTTCCGGCTTCGATGTCCCGCAGCAGCTGGCTGTAGGAGGGCGCTCCGGCCCCCTGGCCCCCGAGACTGAAGCCGGGACGCACCTCCGGTGCCGGTTTGGCTGCCGGGGCCTGGGCGGAGGAGGTCCTGGCCGGCTCCGGAGGAGAACTGCTGCTCACAGGCCTGGCGTCCCTTTCAGGAATTGCTTTGAGAAATCGACTGTAGCGATTTGACGAAAGGCGAGTCGGCGACGCAGGATCATCGTTTGGCAGTGAGTTGGCGGGATGGCCGTTCCCAAGAAGAAAACCTCCAAGGGCAAGCGCAACCAGCGCCACGCCCACTGGAAGGCCAAGGCCGGTGTGGCGGCCCGGAAGGCCATGTCGCTGGGCAAGGCTGTCCTGAGCGGTCGCGCCCAGGGCTTCGTCTACCCGATCGCCGAGGACGCCGAAGCCGGCGACGAGAGCTGAATCCCCAGCGGGTGGGCACGCCGGCGACCGTCCAGGATGACCCCACCCTCCAGCGCAATCCCTGATCGGCCGGGCTCGAGCAGTGGATCCTGGTAGAGCGCCGGCGGCAGTGAGTGGAGCGTCCCCCTCACCATGGCGTCGAGCTGGCGGCCGCTGAGCCATCCTCCCCCACTCCTCCGCTGGCGGGCCTCCGCCTGGAACCGCCAGCGGCGGGGCAGGCTCCAGCACTTCGGTCGCAGCAGCCAGAGGCCGTCGCAGGCCTCCCAGAGTTGGTCATAGGCGGCCAGGTGATCGTTCCAACGGGGCAGCCAGCGGCGTTCCGGCCCGCCCAGCTCCTCCAGCCCCGCCCCGCTGCGCAGACGGTCCCCCAGGGCCTGGGGGCCGAGGGCCCGGCAGCCCATCAGCCAGCCCTCGATCACCAGTGCCTCGGCGGGCTCCTCCCGCCAGCCGTTCCGCTCGCCCTCCCCGCCGGCCAGGGTCTTGTCGAACCGGGGCAGTCGCAGCGTCCCACCAGCCCGCCAGGCGGACAGCGCCTCCAGCAGCAGGGGCAGATCGTGGCTGCCGGGCGGGACCCGGTTCACGCCGAAGGGATTGCCCGCCAGCACGGCGCGACGTTCGGCCGCCGGCAGGTAGAGGTCATCGATCGAAGCCACGGTCAGCCGCAGGCCCCCGAGGGCGGCGAGGCGTTCCAGGGCGCGGCCCAGGCCGGTCTTGCCGGCGCCCACCGGCCCGTTCAGGGCCAGCAGGGGCCGGCGGGATGGCGGTCCATCGCGCAGGCCGTCCTCCAGCCGCCGCAGCAGCGGCAGGCCCAGCTGCCGCAGCAGGCTGGGGTGCACCGGGCCCATGTCCCCTGCCCGGGCCAGCCGCCTGTCCCAGGAATCCGGGGCTGGCTCGACGGGCAGGGTGGACTCTGGCGGCTCCACGGGCTCAGGTCCCCACCTTGAAGGCCTCGAGCACGATGGCGTAAGTGGCGCCCATGCGCAGGTTGTCCACCAGCACCCAGGCCAGGGAGGGTTCGCTGCCCACCAGGCGGCTCCGCAGCCGCACCAGCACTTCGAAGGTGAGCAGCAGGCCGAGCACGACCGCCGGGCGGCCCCCAGGGGTGGTGAAGAGCAGCAGGCTGGTGAGGTTCTGACCGGCGAAGAAACCCAGCAGCAGCGCCAGGGCGGCCAGGCTCCCGGCCCGCCAGCTGCGCCGTGCCACGCCGATCACGCGGTTCCCCAGCCGGCTCACCAGCCCCTGGAAACGGGTGCGCTGCACGGGGAGGCGGGTCATGGCGTGTCCAGCAGGCGCTCCAGCCACGACAGCGTCACCCGGCGTTCGGGGCAAGGAGGGCCCCGGCGCACGACGATCCTGCCCCCGGGCTCCTCCAGGCTCTCGACCACGGCCCGGGCGGCGCTGAAGCGGGCGGCCGGCTCCTCCCGCGTCGCCGCGCTCAGGCAGACCAGACAGGGCAGCCCGGCGGCGCTGGCCGCCGCCAGCCCGGCCGGGGAATCCTCGAGCACAAGGACGCCAGCCACCGCTTCGCCCACGGCTTCGCCCACGCCTCCGCCCACCGCCCCGGCCAGCAGCTCCAGCGCCAGCCGGTAGGCCTCCGGATCCGGCTTCTTCCGGCCCACGTCGTCGCCGCAGACCCAGAAGTCGAAGGCCCGGCCCAGAGCCGGCGGCGCCCCCTCCAGCAGGGCCTGCACCGCGCTGCGGCCGCTGGTGGTGACGATCCCCTGCCGCAGGCCCGCCGCGGCGCCGGCCTCCACCAGTCGGGCCACCCCGGGCCTCAGGGCCAGGTGGCCCTGCCGCACCAGCTCGGCGTAGAAGGCCTGCTTGCGGCGCTGCAGCTCCTCCACCCGCTCCCGCTCAGGCGTGCGGCCCTCCACCTGCTCCAGGAAGGCGGTGATCCGCTCGTGGCCGCCGCCCACCGCCAGCAGCCGCCCGTAGGTGGGCCGGTCCCAGCGCCAGGGCAGCCCGGCGGCCTCGAAGCTGCGGTTGAAGGCCACCCGGTGGCCCTCGAACTCCGTCTCGGCCAGGGTGCCGTCCACGTCCCAGAGCAGGGCCGACAGGGCCGGGGCCATCGGGCGCCGCGCTTGTGTAGGGAGTCAGGCTAAGGGGTGCGCCCCGCGGCCCCGCCTTCCACAATGCGGGGGCCCCGCCTGCCCCACGTTGCTCTCCGCCGCCGACGAGCAACGCTGGCTGCTGCCCTCCCCCCTCGGTGGCGACGGCCCCGCCGAGGGGGCCGGAGCTCCGGATGCCGACCTCCCCTTTGAGCTGCTGGCCCTGCTGCGGCGTCGCGGCCTGCTGACGGCCGAGGCGGTGCGGCAGTTGCTGGATCCGGAGGCGGCCCCCGATCCGGAGGCCCATTTCCCGGCTCTGGCCCTGGCGGTCGAGCGGCTGGTGCGCTGTTGCCAGAGGGCGGAGGCGGTGGCGATCTGCGGCGATTACGACGCCGACGGCATGACCAGCACCGCCCTGCTTGTGGGAGTTCTGCAGCGCCTCGGCGCCCGCCCCCGGGCCGCCATCCCCAGCCGAATGGACGATGGCTACGGTCTCAACGCCGCCATGGTGGAGCGGCTGGCGGCCGACGGGGTGCGGCTGCTGATCACGGTGGACAACGGCGTGGCCGCCAGCGAGGCCCTGGAGCGCGCCGCGGCCCTGGCGGTGGAGGTGATCCTCACCGACCACCACACCCTGCCCCCCCAGCTGCCGCCGCACCTGGCCCTGCTGCACCCGGCCGTCACCCCGGAGGGCTCCCCCTACCGGGGCCTGGCGGGGGTGGGGCTCGCCCATGTCCTGGCCACCGCCCTCTGCCGGCGGCTGCGGCACCGCCACGGGCTGGAGATCGCCCTCAACCTGTTCTGCATCGGCACCATTGCCGACATGGCCCCCCTGGAGGGGGTCAACCGCCGCTGGCTGCTCGATGGCCTGCCCCTGCTGGGCCGCAGCCCCCTTCCCGGCCTGCAGGCCCTGCAGCAGCTGGCGGGCCTGGAGAAGCACCGGGTCGATGCCGAGGCGGTGGGCTTCCAGCTGGCCCCGCGCATCAATGCCGTCGGCCGGCTGGGGGACCCCCAGCTGGTGGTGGACCTGCTGACGACCGACGATCCCGAGCGGGCCCTGGAGCTGGCCCGCTCCTGCGAAGCCCTCAACCGCCAGCGGCGGGAACTCTGCAGCGCGATCGAGGCGGAGGCCCTGGCCCTGCTGGAGGCCGACGGTCCCCGCCGGCCCGCCTTCCTGCTGCTGGCCCAGGGCCACTGGCACCACGGGGTCATCGGCATCGTCGCCTCCCGGCTGGTGGAGCGCTTCGGCCGTCCCGTGGCCCTGCTGGCGGGTGAAGGGGGAGGCCGGCTGCGGGCATCGGTGCGGGCCCCGAAGGGCTTCGCCGTCGATGCGGCCCTGACGGCCTGCGCCGAGCTGCTGGAGCGCCACGGCGGCCACCCCGCCGCCGGCGGCTTCACGGTGCGGGCCGAGAACGTCGGGGCGCTGCAGGAACGGCTCGATGCCCTGGCCAGCCGCTGGCTCGCGGCGGCGGGGGATGGCCGCACGGTGGAGCCCGAGGCCCTGCTGCGTCTGGAGCGCATCGACCGGGAGTTCTGGCGCCAGCTCCAGCGGCTGGCCCCCTTCGGCATCGGCCATCCCACACCCCTGTTCTGGAGCAGCCGCTGCCAGGTGGTGGAGCAGAAGCTCCTGCGCGGCGGCCACCTGCAGCTGCAACTGGCCCAGGGGGAGGCGCGGCTGCGGGCGATCGGCTGGCGCTGGCAGGGTCCCGACCGGTGGGCGGGTCCGGTGGATGTGGCCTACCGCCTGCGCCGTGATGACTGGCAGGGGGTGGAGCGGTTCCAGCTGGAGCTGGAGGCGATCCGCAGCAGCGGCGGGGACACCGTGGTGCTGCAGCGCCACAACCGCACCTACTGGTGCCGCCGCCAGGGGGACAGCCTGGTGATCCGCAACGCCGCCGGCGAGGAGCTGCGCTCCGCCTTCCCTGCCGACGGCACCGATCCCGCCG
Source organism: uncultured Cyanobium sp. (assembly GCA_964492645.1). Taxonomy (GTDB): domain Bacteria; phylum Cyanobacteriota; class Cyanobacteriia; order PCC-6307; family Cyanobiaceae; genus Cyanobium. The sequence continues at coordinate 12,419 of CAZBMT010000011.1, forward strand.
CCCTGGCGGATCCCCCCCACCCCTACGTTCAGGGGCTGATGCGGGAGGCGGCCATGGCCCTGGGGATGGTCGAAGCATGAGCCGCTCGCCGCTGGGCCCGGTGCGTTCCCTGCTGCTGCTGGCGCTGCTGGGGGCCGTGGTGGGACTGGCCTGCTGGCCGCTCAATCGCATCGACCTGCTCCAGGATCGGCTGCTTTCCACCCTGCCGGCCTTCAGCGGCGGTGGCTGGAGCGCCACCGGCTGGCTGCTGGCCCTGGCCCCGGTCCCCCTGGTGCCGCTGCTGCTCTGGTTCCAGCGGGGACCCTGGCGTCGCGGGGCCGGCTCGGGCATTCCCCAGGTGATGCTCTGCCTGGAGGATCCCCACCGGGGCCCCCGGCTGCTCTCCGCCGCCCCGACCGGTGAACGGCTGGGCCTCTGGACCGTCGCCAGCCTGGCCCTGCTGCCCCTGGGCCGCGAGGGCCCCGTGGTGGAGGTGGGCGCGGCCGTGGGCCAGGCCCTGCTGCGGCGCTGGCCCGGCCTGCTGCACAGGGCCGGCCGGGGCCACCTTCTGGCCGGAGCGGCGGGGGCCGGGCTGGCCGGCGGCTTCAACACCCCCTTGATGGGGATGATCTTCGTGGTGGAGGAGCTCACCGGCAGCTTCCAGCAGCGGCTGGTGTGGCCGGCGCTGGTGCTGACCAGCGCGGCGGCCCTGGTGAGCGGCCTCGGCGGCCAGCCGATGTTCGCCCTCGGCATCAACCCCAGCCCGGTGGCGGAGACCGGGCAACTGCTCTGGGCGATCCCGATCGGCCTCGGCGGCGGCGCCCTCGGTGGCCTGTTCGCCTGGCTGCTGGTGCGGGCCACGGGCCTGGTCACGCCGATCGCCCGCCGCCGCCCCCTGGGTCTTGGCCTGGCTGTCGGTGTGGTCCTGGGCCTGCTGGCCCTGGTCACCGGCGGCGCCAGCGGCGGCGATGGCGAGACCCTGATGCGTCTGATGCTGGATCAGGACGGGGACACCACGGTCGACGCCGGCTGGGTCGTGCTGCTGGTCTCGCGGTTGGTCGGACCGGTGCTGGCCCTCTCGACCGGGATTCCAGGGGGGCTGATCGACCCGGCCTTCGCCGTGGGCGGCGTGTTCGGAGCAGGGGTGGTGCGGGCCCTGGCGGGGGATCCCCACCTGGGCCTGGCCCTGGGCATGGCGGCGGGTCTGGCGGGCGCCACCCAGCTTCCGGTGATGACGATCGCCTTCGCCATCCGCATGGCGGGCGACCAGCAGCTCATGCCGGGACTGGTGGCTGCTGCTGTGATCGCGGCCTACACGGGCCAGGCGATCCAGCGCCGTCCCGTGTACCACGCCCTGGCCGACCTGCTGGTGCCGGAGCGATCAGAGGGCGCCGCGGCGGTAGTAAAGGATGAAGATCACGGCCGGGCCGGCCAGGGTGATCAGGGCCAGGGCGCCGAAGTTGGAAATGAGGTGGAAGTCGATACCCATGGTGCGGCTGCCGGGGAGGGGGACAATCGCGCAGGAGTGTAGGTCGCCTGCCGGCCGCTTCAGGACCCCGCCCCTGCGGCCGTGATCGGATGTCACGGCCGGTGTCGGGTGTGGGCTGGGAAGCAGACGTCGGATGTGAGTCAATGGAACGACCCCGTGGCGACCCCGTGCCCCGAACCGAGCACTGGCAGTGCATCAGCGGCTGCGGTTCCTGCTGCCGCCTCGATCCGGCCCTGCGGGGTGACGCGATCGCGGTCCTCGATCCTGATCAGCAGGAGCTCTATTTCGCGATGGTGGGGGAGGACGGCTGGTGCCGCCACTTCGACACCGGCACGCGGCGCTGCCGCATCTACGACGAGCGGCCCGATTTCTGCCGGGTGGACCAGCTCGTTGCGCTGTTCGGCCAGCCCGGTGACGACCCCGATGCCCTGGCCATCGCCTCCTGCCGGCAGCAGATCCGTGCCGAGCTGGGCGGCCGGCATCCGGTGATGCGCCGTTTCCAGCGGACCGTCCGCCGGCCCTCATGAGCAGCAACCCCGATTCCCCGGCCCCCTCCAGCTGGATCACGGTGTTCCTCAGCACCGCCACCACCGTCTTCCTGGCCGAACTCGGCGACAAGACCCAGCTGGCGGCCCTGCTGCTCTCGGCCCAGTCGGGCCGGCCGGTCGTCGTGTTCGTGGGCGCCTCGCTGGCCCTGATCTGCTCCAGCCTGGTGGGGGTGCTGCTGGGGCGCTGGCTGTCCACCGTCATGCCCCCCCACCAGCTGGAGCGGGCGGCGGGGATCCTGATGGTCGCCCTGGGGCTGTGGCTGGGTCGTCAGGCGGTGCTGCACCTGGCGCCGATCCACCTCCTCAACGCCTGAGTCCGTCACCCGCACCGCCATGCCGTTCGCCCTGCTTGTCTCCACCTTCGCCACCGTCTTCCTGGCGGAGCTCGGCGACAAGACCCAGCTGGCCATCGTCAGCATCAGCGGCACCTCCAGCCGGCCCGGGGCGGTGTTCGCCGGCAGCGCCTTCGCCCTGGTGCTGGCCAGCCTGGTGGGGGCGGCGGCGGGGGGCTCCCTCTCCAGCGTCATCCCCACCGATGGACTGCAGCTGGCGGCCTCCGCCGGCTTCCTGATCATCGGCACCCGCCTGATCCTGCGCGCGGGCGCAGAGGACGGCGCGGCAGCCGATGGGGCCGCTGCGGTTTCCGATGAGGATGTCGAGACACCCGCTCCCTAGAGTCCCCGCGTGAAGCTCGCCGTGACGGCGTGCGCTGCCGGGCCATCCCCCGTCAACGGAGGCCGACGACCCCCCTGGCGCTCCGGACCACCCTGGTCACCACGCTGCTTCGGCAGCGCCATCCTCCGCGTATGTCCCAACCGATGAAGTTCACGGTCGCCGATCTGCTCGACCACCTCTCCACCACCGATGCGGTGGCCCTGGCCAAGCTGGAGAAGTCGCTGGGCCTGACCACCAAGACCTGCAGGCAGCAGCTGCGCATCGGTCTGGATGCCCTGCTGCGGCTGGGGCTGGTGGAGGAGGACGGGGAAGGGCTCCGCGCCCGCGAGACCCCCGAGCTGATTCCGGCCCGGCTGCGCTGCTCCAGCAAGGGCTTCTGCTTCGCCCTCCGGGAGGACGGCGGTGAGGACATCTACATCCGTGACCACCAGCTCAACCACGCCTGGAACGGCGATCGGGTGCTGGTGAAGATCACCCGCGAAGGGGGCCGCCGTCGCTCGCCGGAGGGGGGCGTGCAGTGCATCCTCGAGCGCCAGACCCCCAGCCTGCTGGCCCAGGTCGAGCGGCAGGACGGCCAGCTCGTCGCCGTGCCGCTTGACGACAGGCTGCTCACTTCCGTTGCCCTGCCCGAGGAGGACGCGGTCCACCTCGACCCCCCCGAGGAGGCGGTGGTCGAGGTGAAGATCGACCGCTTCCCCGTGGCCCAGTTCGGTCCCGCCGGCCATGTCGCCCGCAGCCTGCCGGTCCATGGCGGTGAAGCGGCCGACACCGACCTGCTGCTGGCCAAGCACCGCCTGCAGGAACGGCCGGCCTGCCCCCGCGCCACCCTCAAGCAGCCCGTCGCCAAGGGCCGCGCCGACCTGACGGCCCTGCCCACCCTGATCCTGGAGGCCTGGGAGGGCGCCGAGGCCCCCGTGCTGCCGGCCATCTCCCTGGAGGAGCGCGAGGGCGGCTGGCGGCTGTGGGTGCACAGCCCCGCCGTGGCCGAGCGCATCGGCATGGGCAACAGCCTCGACACCTGGCTGCGGGAGCAGGGCGAAGCGATCTGTCTGGGCCGCCGCTGGCTGCCCCTGCTGCCTCCCGCCCTCTCCAAGGCCTGCGGCTTCCGCCCGGGCGAGAGCCAGGCGGCGGTCTCGGTGGCCCTGGAGCTGGACGCCGCGGGGGCTCTCGAGCATTTCCGTTTCAGCCTCAGCCAGATCAACCCCGATGCCCGGGTGAACCGGGCCGCGCTGCAGGCCCTGGCCGAACGCAAGCCCAAGGCCCGCACCGTCCCCGCCGCCCTCAAGGCCCTCAAGGAGCACCTGCCCCTGCTGGAGCAGCTGGTCCAGCTGAGCGGCCTGCTGCGCCAGCGCCGCCTCGCCGCCGGGTCGATCGATCTCGATCTGCCGATGCCCGCCATCGACAGCCTCGGCGACCTGCGGATGCCCGCCCCTGATGCGGCCCTGCAGGGCTGGCTGGTGGAACTGCCGGCCGGGGATCCGGTGGCGATCCTGCGGGAGGCGGTGCTGGTGGCCCAACGGGCCCTGGGCCGTCACCTGCTGGCTCTGGAACTGCCCGCCCTGTTCGCCCTCAACCCGGCGGCGGAGGCCACCGACATCAACGATGTGGCCAAGGCGGCTCTGGCCCTCGACATCCCGATGGAGCTCAGTGCCGACGGCAACGCCAGCGCCGCCGAGCTCGCCGCCGTCTTCGCCGCCACCGATCGCGGCCGGCCCCTGCAGCAGCAGCTGCGTGATGCGCTGCGGCCGGTGCAGCTGGCGGCGGAAGCCGGCCCCCATGCGGTGGCCGGCGAGGAGACCGCCGTGGCCCCCTGGTGCTGCCCGGCCCTCCACTACGCCGACATCTGGAACCAGCAGCTTCTGGTCAGCCTGCTGGTGGACGGCAAGGACCGCCCCAGCGTGCGCCACAAGATCAGCACCGACCTGGCCAGCGACGCCTGTCACGGCAGCACCGACTGGCCCCTGCTGACCCCCGGCCAGCTCGCCCCCTACCAGCAGGGCCTGGAGCATGGTCTGTCCCAGCGCCTCAACGGACGCTGCCGCTTCCTGCAGGAGCTGCAGGCCGATGTGCTCGCCCTGGCCCAGGCCCGCCACACCGAGCCCCTGGTCGGCCAGACCCTGCCCGGGGTGATCAGCGGCGTGCAGAGCTACGGCTTCTTCGTGGAGGTGCCCCCCTCCCAGGTGGAGGGCCTGGTGCACGTCAGCTCCCTCAAGGACGACTGGTACGAGTACCGCTCCCGCCAGAACCGCCTGGTGGGCCGCAAGTTCCGTCGCACCTACATGGTGGGTGACGGGGTCGATGTGGAGATCCAGAAGGTGGACGCCCTCCGCCACCAGATTGACCTGGCGGTGCTCCAGCCCGAGGACTTCGAGCGGGTGGAGGACGGTGCTGCCGACAACAACACCCTGGACGACGATGCCGATGAGGCACCCGGCGCCACGGACGAGGGCTGAGCCAACGATGGGGTCCTCCTCGCTTCCCGTCGTCCTGGCGGTCTCCGGCGCCTCCGCCCAGCCCCTGGCCGAGCGGGCGCTGCAGCTGCTCCTGGAGGAGGACCTGCCGGTCGAGATGGTCACCAGCCGTGGGGCGATCGGGGTCTGGCAGGCGGAGATGGGCCTGCGGGTGCCGTCGGAGCCCGAGGCCCAGGAGCATTTCTGGCGGGAACGCACCGGCTGCGCTTCGGGCCGGTTGCACTGCCACCGCTGGAACGACCAGGCCGCCGCCATCGCCAGCGGCAGCCATCTCACCCGTGGCATGGTCATCCTGCCGGCCAGCATGGGAACGGTGGGTCGGATCGCTTCCGGCGTGGCCCTGGATCTGATCGAACGGGCGGCCGACGTGCACCTCAAGGAGGGAAGGCCCCTGGTGATCGCGCCGCGGGAGCTGCCCTGGAACCTGGTGCACCTGCGTAACCTCACCCGCCTGGCCGAGGCCGGGGCCCGCATCGCCCCCCCGGTTCCTGCCTGGTATCACCAGCCCACCACGATCGGTGAGATGGTGGACTTCCTGGTGATCCGCGTCTTCGACACCCTCGGCCTCCAGCTCGGTTCCCTGCAGCGCTGGCAGGGGCCCGTGGGGCGGCCCGCCCCGGACGAAGTCTCCACCCCCTGACGCTCCGGACCGTGCTGCACCGCCTGCTGCTGCTGCCCCTGCTCTCGCCGCTGCTGGTGACCCTGCTGGTGGCGGCCCTCAACCCAAGCCCCACCCTGGCCCTGCGGCTGCTCACCTGGCAGACCCCGTCGCTGCCGATCGGTCTTTGGATGGCGGCGGCCGCCGGCGGCGGCGCGGCCCTCAGTGCCGGCGCCACCGCCCTGGCCCTGCGCCAGGGGGGGCGGCCGCCGCTGCGGCGCACCGTCCGTCGCCTGGATCGGCTGGAGGACGACACCTGGA
>CAZBMT010000012.1:0-4066 GCA_964492645.1 uncultured Cyanobium sp.
CCGAGCCCCTTCTCCGGGTGATGGTGGAGGCGGCCGAGCAGAGCCAGGTCGACCACTGGAGTGACCGCCTGGCGGCCGAGGCGGAGCGGCACCTCAACCGGGCCTGAGCACCCCGGCCGCCTGCCCTCACACCACGCCGTTGGCGCGGAACCAGTCCCGCATCTGCGTCCAGCCGGCGGCAGCGGCTGCCGCCCGGAAGGTGGGCCGGTAGTCGGCATGGAAACCGTGGGGCACCCCCGGGAACACCTCGATGCGGCTGGGGCTGCCGGCCGCCTTCAGCGCCGCCTGCATCTTCTCCACCGACTCCATCGGGATGCCGTCGTCCTCGCCGGCATAGAGCCCCAGCACCGGCGCCCTGAGCCGGGGAATCACATCGATCGGATAGAGGGGCTGGAGATCGCTGGCCGTGCCCACCAGCCGCCCGTACCAGGCCACGCCGGCCTTCAGCTTCGGGTTGTGGGCGGCATAGAGCCAGGTGATGCGTCCGCCCCAGCAGAAGCCGGTGATGCCGAGCCGCGAGCCATCACCGCCGCCGCTGGCGGCCGCCCAGGCGGCGGTGGCATCCAGGTCGGCCATCACCTGGGCATCGGGCACCGTCGCCACCAGGGGCAGGATCGCGGGGATGTCGGGCAGCACCGTCACATCGCCCTGGCGATCGAACAGGCTCGGGGCGATGGCCAGATAGCCCAGCCGGGCCAGGCGGCGGCAGACGTCCTGGATGTAGGCGTGGATGCCGAAGATCTCCTGCACCACCAGCACCACCGGGAAGCCCGAGCCCTTGGCGGGGCGGGCCCGGTAGGCCCGCAGGGCGCCGTCGGCCGCCGGCACCGACACCCAGCCGGCTTCGAGCCCCTCGGCGGAGGTGGTGACGCTGGAGGCGGCCACCGGCCGCACCGCTAGGGCGAAGCCGGCGGCCGCGCTTCCCAGCAACAGCTCCCGGCGGCCGATGCGGTACGCGCCGTCAGGGCGGGGGGCGTGGGTTTCCATCGGCGGGCGCCCGTGGGTCTTCGAAGAACGTCCAGCCTAGAAACCGGATCCTGAAGACTCCTCCGGCCGGTGCGGTCAGCCCTGCAGTCGCTCCAGCAGCCGCCCCAGCAGGGCCCGCCGCGCTTCCCCCTGCAGGCCCGCCTGGGTGATCAGCAGGGCCTTCACCTGCAGGTCTGTCTCCGTCATCGCCTCGATGCCCAGCAGGCGGGGGGGTTCCAGCAGCGTCACGGCCCAGCGCGGATCGGCGCCGAAGGCGGCCAGCTCCTCGCGGATCCGGCCCATGGCGCCCGGCAGATCGGTGAGGGTGCGCGGCAGCAGCAGCGTCACCTCCGCCCCCGAGCGCAGCTTGGTGTGGTTCACCACCTGCTCGCAGTGGCTGTTGGGCACCACCACCACCCGCTGGTCGGCGGCGCGCAGCTCGGTGCTCAGCACCCCCACGTCCACCACCTCCCCGGAACGCCCGGCGATCTCCACCACATCACCGATGGCGTAGCGGTCGTCGAGCAGCAGCACCAGACCGGCGACGAAGTCCCGCAACAGTCCCTGGAACACCAGCGCCAGGGCGCCGAGCACGGCACCGCTGGCCAGCACGGCGTTGCTGGAGAGATCCCGCAACACCGGGATGCCGAGCACGGTCCAGATCACGAACAGCAGCAGGCAGGCCAGGTTCACCAGCCGGCGCAGCACCCGCACCAGGCTGAGGTAGCGCTGGCGGCGGCGGGCGCGATGGTCGGCGGCCACCCCCGCGTGGCTGGCCCACTGGGCCAGCAGCAGGCTCACCAGGCCCCGGAGCACCACCGCCAGGGCGACCAGCACCAGGGCCTTGAACAGCACCGTCAGAGGCTGAAGCAGCACATCGATCGCGGCCGGGATCTGCCCGGGCCAGGCCAGCAGCAGCACGGCGCCCATCGCCACCCCCAGCAGCAGCACCAGCCCCGCCAGCAGCCGGCTGAAGGCCTGGGTGGCCTGCAGCGCCAGGGCATCGCGGCGTCTGGAACGCTCCGCATGGCGGAGTTGCAGATGCGGCAGCCGTCGCTGGCTCCAATGCCAGAGGGCCACCACCAGGGCCATGAGCAGGGCCAGGACGGTCAGGGAGACCAGGGTGGTCCGCAGCCGTGCGTTGATCTGCCCCTCGCCGAACACCCGACGGGCGCGGCGCAGGCGCCGTTCCAGCAGGTTGCGCCACTGCTCCGCCAGTGCATCGGCCGACAGGCCGTTGAAGGCGGCGTCCTCCCCGGTGACCGTGAGCAGGGGGAAGGGGCTGGCCCGGCCCGGCACGACCGCCGCCAGCCGCCGATCCCCGCCGGGCTCCTGGAGCACCACCACCCGCAGATCGTCGGGAGCTCCCTGCAGACCGAGATGGTTGGGGTCACAGGCGGCCTTGGTGGGCTCGAAACTGGTGCGGTCCAGAAGCACCTCACCGAGCCGTTCACCGGCTGTGCAGGGGTTGCGGGGCTCGTAAAGCCGGCTCAGGTTGCCCTCGATCACCCGGGCCCGCTCGCCCGCCTCGGGCCCGCTGTCGCCGCCGGCGTCCACCGCCGGTGAGGCCACGGTGATCGCGGGCACCCCCAGGATCCGCACCGTGCCGAGACGGAAGCTGCCGGCGTTGCCGGAGTCGACAGGGGCGTGGCCGCGTCCCGCCGGGGTGGGGGGCTCGGCCGCAGCGGTGGCTGCTGCCGTGCGGTCCGGCTGGAGCGCCGCCGTGCCGATGGCCAGCACCAGGGCCAGGAGCAGGGCCAGGGCCGATCGCTGCCAGGGCCGCTGTCGTCCGGCCATCACTCTGGCAACAGCTTGGGTGGTCTGGCTGATCATGGCGGGCCGTCGGAACGAGGACAGGGCTCGGCAGGCATACCATCGGCTCCCGTGACGACCTTCGGCACCGTGCAGGTTCTGCTGCTCGATCTGGTCGTCATCTTCGGGCTGGCCGTGGTGGCGGCGATCCTGTGCCACCGGCTGCGGATTCCCACCTCGATCGGGCTGCTGCTGGCCGGGGTGCTGGCGGGGCCTGATGCCCTCGCCCTCGTGCGGGGGCCCCACGACATCGAACTGCTGGCGGAAGTCGGCGTGGTGCTGCTGCTGTTCGTCGTGGGGCTGGAGATCTCCGTCGCGGACGTGACCCGCCTGCGACGGGAATTCATCCTCGGCGGCTCGCTCCAGTTCTTCGGCACCGCCGCCGTCGTCGCCCTGGCGCTGCTGCCGATGGGGATGAATCTTCCCCAGGCCGGCTATCTCAGCTGCGTGGTGGCGCTCTCGAGCACGGCCGTGGTGCTGCGAATGCTGCAGGAGCGCGCCGAGATCGAAACACCCCACGGCCGCGCCATCCTCTCCACCCTCATCTACCAGGACATCGCCGTGGTGCCGGTGATGCTCACCGCCCCGCTGCTGGCCGGTCTCGGCGAGGCCTCCCTGCTGCCGGCGCTCTCGGGGCTGGCACTGAAGGTCCTGGTGGTGGCGGGCCTGGCCCTGCTGGCCTGGCGCTGGATCGTGCCCTGGGTGCTGGAGCACATCATCCGCACCCGCAGTTCGGAGGCCTTTCTTCTGGGCGTGTTCATGCTCTGCGTGGGCATCGCCCTGATCACCCAGTCGCTCGGCCTGTCCCTGGCTCTGGGGGCCTTTCTGGCCGGGTTCATCCTCTCCGAATCGAAGTATTCCCACCAGGCGGTGGCGGTGATGCTGCCGTTCCGCGACGTGCTGATGAGCCTGTTCTTCGTCTCGGTGGGGATGCTGCTCGACATTCCCTTTCTTCTGGCCCATCCGGTCCGGATCGCGCTGCTGACCCTGGGCGTGGTGCTGATCAAGCCCCTGATCGCCGTCCCTGGTGGCCACCCCCGTGCTGCTGGCGGCGTCGTCCCCCCTGGCCGACCGGCTGTGTCGCACCCCCCTGATCCGGCTCCAGCTCCAGGGGGCCGGCCCCTCGGCGGAGCAGGGGCCGGAGAAGGACCTGCCCCGCAGCGGCCATGTGCTGATCATTGGCTTCGGTGTCACCGGGCGGAACGTGGCCCGCTGCGCCCGTCGCTGCTCCGTGCCCTACGCGGTGGTTGAGCTGAACGGGGCCATCGTGGGGCAGGCCCTCGAGGAG
>CAZBMT010000012.1:4166-18165 GCA_964492645.1 uncultured Cyanobium sp.
GCCCTACGCGGTGGTTGAGCTGAACGGGGCCATCGTGGGGCAGGCCCTCGAGGAGAGGGAGCCGATCCATTACGGCGATGCCACCCACGCCCCGATCCTGGAGCTGGTCCATGCGGAGGGGGCCCGCGCCATCGTGATCGTCATCGACGATCCCGGCGCCGCCCGCCGCATCGTTGAAATCGGCCGACGGGTGGCACCGCAGGCCTACATCCTGGTTCGCAGCCGGTACCTCCGGGAGGTGGAGCCGCTCATGGCCCTGGGGGCCGATGAGGTGATCGCCGACGAACTGGAGGTGTCGATCGAGGTGTTTTCCCGGGTGATGGCGCGGATGCTGGTGCCGCGGGAGGACATCCAGCGGCTGATCGGCGATGTGCGCGGCCACTGGCGTGACATGGCCCGCAACCTGGCGGCCTCGGCCACCTCGGTGGCGGATCTGAAAATGGCCTTGCCCCATCTGGCCACCCACACCCTGAGGCTCCAGCCCCATTCGCCCCTGGTGGGCGGCACCATCGCCTCCAGCAGCCTGCGGCTGGAGCACGGTGTCACCGTGCTGGCCGTGACACGGGCCGATGGGGAGACGATTGCCGATCCCCGTGGCACCACACCGTTGCAGGCGGGAGACATCCTGTTCCTGATCGGGCCGGAGGGCTGGGATCCCGGCGCGATCCGTTGACGGCCATCCCCGCTTTGGGGGCGCGGGCCGGCAATCCGTCGCCCTTCGGGGGAGTTTCCCGCCATCCCCGCCGGCGCGAGAGGGGCAGATTGAAACCACTCAGCTGCCCTCGTCCATGGCACGCCTCGCAACCAACCTCAGGCAATGGCTGGCACGGCGCCTGCGGGCCGCCGCCGCCGCCCTTTGGCCGGAGACGCCGCCGCCCCCTTTGGCCGTCAGCAGCCAGCCCCTGGCCCCGCCCCCGGTCCGGCCGCCCGCTCCTCCGGCCCAACGAGTGGCTGCCCTCTGTCCCGGCGTGCGGGAGCCACTTTCGGTGGAGTCGGCCGTCCTCAGCCGCGACATGACCGTGCTCAAACGGGAGGCCGCCGACTCCCTGGCGGCCCTGGGCGCGGCCCATGCCCTGGTGAGTTCGGCCCGGCTCGCCCAGGTGCAGGAGCTGCGGCCGCGGGTCATGGCCGGCCAGGCCTCCGGTGAGGCCCTGATGGCCCTCGCCGCCGAGTATCAGGGATGGCAGGGCGACCAGGTGCGGATCTTCGATGCCCTGGCGCTGGTGCTGCGCATGCAGGTGCCCCGGGGCCTGGTGCTCGATCAGCTGGATCCAGCGCTGCAGGAGCAGGCCCGCTCCCACCTGGAGGCCCTGTCGGTGGAGTATCAGCGCCGGCTGCTGGCGGAACAGTTCCACCCCTCCACCTGAGGGCCGGCAGAGGCCGTCGGCGTCAGGACACAACGGCTACCATCCCGCTCCGCGTCCCGGCCGTTCTCCGGGAGGTCCGCTGCGATGGATTCCTTCCGGCTGCTTGAGCTTCTGATCCTGGTGGCGGTGCTGGTCGGATTCGTCGGCCTGCTGCTGCGCCGCAACCTGTTCCTCAAGGTGCTGGCCATGGACGTGATGGGGTCCGCCGTGGTGGCCCTGTTCGTGCTGGTCGCCGCCCGCTCCGGCCTGCAGAGCCCGATCCTGGCGGCGCCCCTCGCCCCCGGGGCCGTTGCAGCACCGCTGCCCATGGCCGACCCGATCCCCCAGGCCGTGATCCTCACGGCGATCGTGATCGGCCTTTCGATCCAGGCCCTGCTGCTGGTGGTGATCACCCTCCTGGCCCGTGTCGACCCCAGCCTCGATCTGGCCAGCTTCGATGACGGCCGCCTCGGCGCCGGAGGGCGACGCTGATGGCGCCCCCCTCCGGCGAGGCCCTCCTGATCGGCTGGCTGCTGCTGCCCTACACGGCGGCCTTCCTGGCCGCCCTGCTGCCCCCCCTGGCCCGCTGGCTGGCCCTGGTCTGCTGCCTGGCCACCGGTGCGGTTGCCGTGGCGATCCAGGCCGCCGCCCTGCCGGCCAGCCTCAGCCTGCTCGGCCCCTATGGGGTGGAACTGCAGCCCGATGGCCTGGCCGCTCCCTTTCTGCTTCTCAATGCCCTGGTGTGCGGCGCGGTGGTGCTGGACGTCTGGCGCCGCACTCTGCCCGGGCCCTTCCTGCTGCTGCTGATGGTGCTGCACGGCGGCCTGGCCACCGCCTTCGTGGCGGTGGACCTGGTGAGCCTCTACGTGACCCTCGAAGTGGTGGGAATCAGTGCCTTCCTGCTGATCCTGGGCAGCCGCACCGATCGCTCCCTGTGGCTGGCGCTGCGTTACCTGCTGATCGGCAACACGGTGATGACCCTCTATCTGGTGGGCGCCGCCATCGTCTACCTGACCCAGGGCAGTTTCCGCCTCGAGGCCGTCGCCGCCGCCGGGGCCGCCGCCCTGGCCCTGCTGCTGGTCGGGCTGCTCACCAAGGCCGGGCTGTTCCTCTCCGGCCTCTGGCTGCCCCGCACCCATGCCGAGGCCCCGGCGGAGGTCTCCGCCCTGCTCTCCGGCGTGGTGGTCGCCGCCGGGGTCGTTCCCCTGCTGCGGCTGAGCGGTGTGGTGCCTTCCCTCACGGCGGTGCTGCCCCTGATCGGGGTGGCCAGCGCCGGCCTGGGGCTGCTGTTCGCCCTGGTGGAGGCCGATGCCAAGCGGCTGCTGGCCTGGAGCACCCTCTCCCAGATGGGCCTGGTGGTGCTGGCACCCGCCGTCGGAGGGCTCTATGCCCTCGGCCACGGGCTGGCCAAGGCCGGCCTGTTCCTGGTGGCGCGCCGCTTCCCCGGCCGCGACCTGGACGGCTGGGCCGGCCGGCCCCTGGCTGCCGGCGTCTGGGTACCGCTGTGGATCGGCTCCCTCTCGATCGTGGGGGTGCCGCCGCTGCTGGGGTTCTTCGCCAAATCGGGGCTGGATCGTTCCCTGCCGGGGTCCATGGGTCTGCTGCTCAGCCTGCTCACCGTGGGCACCGCGGCGGTCTATGCGCGTCTCTGGGGCGCCCCCCTGCTGAAGCGGGCGACGACGGCCGAGACCCCGGCAGCGCCACCTGGGGCCATGACCCCACCGGAGCCGGCCTGGTCGCCCGGTGTGCTGCTGCTGCTGCTGGCCCTGGTGCTGCTCGGCGCCGCCGAGGCCACCCGCACCTGGAGCCCGGCGCTGCTGCCGGCGGCCGCCAAGGCGGCCCTGGTGCTGGCAGCCGGGGTGGGGCTGCACCGGCTGCTGCAGCCCCTGCGGCGCCGCCCCTGGTTCCGGATGCCCGATCTGGAGGGTTTCCCCGATCTGGTGGGCGGAATCGGTGTGGTGGGGGCCGGCCTGCTGGTGTGGATCCGATGAGGCGCCTGCTGCCCCTGCTGCTCACCACCGGCTTCCGGCTGGCGGTCTGGTGCCTGCTCACCGCCGACCTGAGCCACCTCAATTTGCTGATCGGACTGGTGGTGGCCCTGCTGCTGCCCCGCGCCCACTCCAGACCCCTGCCCCTGCGCGCCCTGCTGCGGGCCCTGGGGCGCAGCCTGCTGGCCGTGCCCCAGGCCTACCTGGAGGCCCTGCGGCTGATCCTCGGCCGCGAGCCGGTGGAGGCGGAGACCAGCGAGGTCACCACCGACCCGCGCGTTCCCCTGCTGGTGTTCCTGGACGTGTTCCGCATCACCCTCACCCCCTTCACGATCGTCCTCGGCCTGGAGGACGGTGGACGCCGTTACCGGATCCACGCCCTCACGCCCCACCGTGCGCCGGCCGTCGGGCCCCAGGCCGGAGGGCCGACCCCATGACGCTGCTGCTCTGGGGCATGGTGCTGGCCCTGCTGATCCCGATCGCCGTGACCTGCCGGCCCACGGATGTCTGGCACCGGCTGGCGGCGTTCTCCAGCGTCGCCAGCAAGGTGGCCCTGATCATCCTGGTGGTGTCGGCGGTGCGGGACGACCGCATGGTGGGCCTGGCCGGCGTGATCGTCCTGAGCGTCGGCAACGCCGGGCTGCTGCTGCTGGCCAACCTGCTGCGGGGGACGGAGCGATGACCCTCGCCGTCCTGGCCGATCACGCCAGCCTGCTGCTGCTCGGCGCCGGACTGCTGCTGTGGTTCTGGGGCACCTGGCCCCTGCTGGAGAGCCGCAGCTACCTGAGCAAGCTGCATGCCCTCTCGGTGGCCGACACCCTCGGCTCGGCGTTGATGCTGCTGGGGCTGCTGCTGCGGATCCCCGGCCAGTGGCCCGTCCTGCTGCTGGCCCTGGTGGCCCTGATCCTCTGGAACACGATCTTCGGCTACGTGCTGGCCAATTGCTCGCTGGCCTCGCGCCGGGAGCCGGAGCCATGAGCGGCAGCGTGTCCCTCGCGGGAGAGCTGGATCTGCTCCTGCCGATCACCGCCCTGCTGCCGCTCACCGCCGTGCTGCTGGTGAGCCAGTCGAACCCCTACCAGACCCTGGTGCTGCGGGGCATCCTCGGCTCGGTCTCCACCCTGCTCTACGCCCTGCTGGGCGCCCCTGACGTGGCGATCACCGAGGCGCTGGTGGGCACCCTGCTCTCCACCACCCTCTATGCGGTGGCCCTGCGCTCCTCGATGGCGCTGCGGCTCTCCTATCCGGCCGACGCTCCCCCCAGTGAGGCCACCCAGGCGCTGCTGCGCGACTGGCTGGAGCCCCTGGCGCTGCGGCTGCGGCTGCTGCCACCGGAGCCGGAGGAAGCCGGCGAGGGCGACGCGAGCCACGGCCAGCTCGGCCCGGGCCTTCGGCTGGAGCTCAGCAACCCCCGACTGGTGGAGCGGCTGCAGGCTCTGGAGGGCTTTCGCCGCTGGTACAGGAGCGGCGGTGAGCTGCTGCTGCGGGAGGAGCCATGAGCTGGCTCTACCTGCTGGCCGCCACTGCCCTCTGCCTGGCGCCGCTGGCCGCGGCCCTGCCGCCGGCGCCCCCCATCGGCCCGGTGATCGCCTCCCTGGCCGCGATGACCGATGTGCCGAATCTGGTGTCGGGGGTGATCCTGCACACCCGCCTCTACGACACCATCGCCGAGGTGGTGGTGTTCACCCTGGCCTCGATCGGGGTGCGCTTCCTGCTGGCGGGAGAGCCCACCAAGACGAGCATCCGGGCCATCGAGGACGCGCCCTCGGTGGTGCTCTGCCAGCTGGGCGCCACCATGGCGGCCCTGATCGGGGTGGAACTGGCCCTGCGCGGCCATCTCTCTCCGGGGGGCGGGTTCGCGGCGGGCGTGGCGGGCGGCACGGCCATCGGCCTGGTGCTGATCAGCGGCTCGGCCCAGCTCTCCGACCGCCTCTACCGCCGCTGGCGCGCCGACCTCTGGGAGAAGGCCGCCGTGATCGCCTTCGTGGTCCTCTCCGCCTTCGCCCTCGGTGGGGTGCCCCTGCCGGCCGGGAGCTTCGGCACCCTGGCCTCGGGGGGCTGGATCCCCCTGCTCAACGTGTTGGTGGCCATCAAGGTGACCCTGGGCTCCTGGGCGATGGTGCAGCTGTTCGTGCGCCACCGGGGGTTGCTCTAGGCGCCGCTCGACGACCGCCGAGTGGTGCGTTGGGCTGCCCAGTTCCCCTCGGCAGGAATTGGTCGTAGAAACGGGATTTCAGCGCACAGGCCTGGTCCACCTGATGCATGGCACAGGCCAAGGCCGTTTCGTCGGGGATCAGCCGGCAGATCTGCCGCGCCAACTCCTCGGCGTGGGTGAGGCCGCCCAGCAGGGTGTCAGCGCCGATATCGGATTGGCGTCTGTCGTGGATCATGTGGTAGTAAAAGAATTCCGACTTGCTGCGATCTGGGTCGGCACCATGCGAGAGACGCTCCGAGAGCCGAGGCCAAAGACAGGTGTACTCCACTGACACCAGCACCTCCGCCCAGAAGCGGAGATAGCAGATCAGTGCTAATTCGTGATGGGGCTGAGTAAGGCAGCTCATGAGCTGCTCCTGGTTTTCGTGGCGGACGGAACGGGTGATGCTGGATTCCGCAGTGGTAAGGATCGCTTCGCGAGAGGCGCCGAGACTGAGGAGATCCTGAAACAGCAACTCGCGATGGGAGGGAAGGGCGACGCCCTTGGTGTTGCGCGGAAACTCCTCATGCAGGATCAGTCGCACAGCCGCCTTGATGGATTCATCATCGAGGGCATCGATCACGAACTCATAGACGTTCACGATGCTCAAAGACAGATGACGTCTTTGGATGAGAAGTGCCAATAGCCCATCCCAGGAAAGCCCATCTGAACGCGCCAGCAGATGGGTCTGAAACTGGCTGATCCGCAGCGCTTCGTGCCGATTGAGGAGATCCAGCATGCTGCTAACGGGCAAAAAGAATCTTCAGGTCATTACGCCAATTCTGGCCTGGGAGAGGTACAAAGGGGCGTGCTACATCCCACATCAGTTCAAAGTCGTTGAGTAACGTACCCGTCACCAGTGGATTGGCTGCCTGCAGATCAAGCTCCAGTTGAAAGGTGTGGATGGCAAGAGATCCGTGCAGGAATGGGGCGGCGATCATCGTGCGACCAGCGCGGTAGATCGCCAGGGAGGGCAAGGTGTCATAGAGCCTGATCTCGAGCGGGCAGCCCTGCAGGCTGCCGCGGATGGCCAGCTCCAGGGTTTCCAGGTTGGCGATCACACGGCTCTGGATGTCGATCTCATGGTCCTGCAGCGATGAGGTATAGCGTTTCAGCACCTCCTCGCGTAATCGGGCGACCTGGGAATAGGGCCAGGCCAGCAGGACGCGTACAGCCACATCCTGCGTCAGACAGCGAATGATCTGGGGTCGGTAGTGGTCCAGGTTGGGTGCAAAGGTCTGCAGGATATCAACCCTTCTTTCCTCAGGTTGTTCCCATTGCATCACGGCATCCAGGGCACCAGAAAAGGCTTCGGTTGGGAAACAGTCATGGATCCTTGTCAGCCCGATGCCGTTGAAGCCTTCATCAACCTGCTGATACTTGCTGAGCAGGAAACGATGCAGCTGAGGCAGCTTGTAGCCACGACCCTGGATCCTGAATTTCCGGTAGATGGTGCGAAGTCTCTGGGTAAACGCTTCTTCTTCGATGGAGCCGTGAATCGCCTGGTAGTTCTCCAGCAGCTGCTGCTTGGTCTGCCCCTGTTCCTCCTGAAGGCACAAAACAACTTCCATCTCGTGGGGTGTGAGGGCGTAATGCTGCTGCTGCCCGATGGCCTGCAGGAAAGATGTCCAGCTCATGGCCCGAACGTTCGATGGTCAGTGGTTGGGAGTGCGCTCACCTCTCCATGCTATCGCCTCTTTTTGATGGCTGGTGCCGCTTCCACCTCCCTCCATCTGGTTTCCACCTGGCCATGATTGACATCACTCGAGACCAGCTGGGAACGTTTTCTGCAGCCTTCCCGTGGCAACCATGCTTGACTCTCAGCGAGAGCTCTATCGACGTATTCAGGCTTATGAGCTGGATGATCCCAGCCATGAGTTGGGTTTTGTACGGCAGTTGATGCGGCACCAGGGCTGGAGTCGCAAGCGGTGTCTACGCACGATTGAGGAGTATAGGAAGTTTGTCTTTCTGGCAGCGGTTACTGACCATCAACTCGTGCCTTCCGATCCTGTAGACCAGGTCTGGTACTTGCATCTGTTGCATAGCGAGCCCTACTGGGAGGACTTCTGCCCCAATGTTCTGGGCCGCAAGCTCCAGCATCGGCCAGCGCGGGGAGGCAGGCAGGAACGAGAACTGTTTCTCCGCTTGTACCGCGCCACCATCGACAGCTATCGCCAGTTCTTCGGCGAGCCGCCCCTGGATCTCTGGCCTCCGGCCGAGCTTCGTTTCGGCGGCGATCCCCGGATGCAGCGCATCCCCATCGGTCGTCGGCTGTCGGCCCGGATCCGCCTCGCCGGCCCACTCTGGCGCGGGCCTGGCCTGCACCTGCTCCTGTCTGGGCTCGGCCTCCTGGCCGTGTGTGCCGTCGCCCCAACCCCCATGGCCCTGGCCTCCATTTCTACGGGGCCGGGCCCTTCGGCAACCGCCGATCCGCTGGCGATGCTGCTCCTGCTCCTTGCGATGGCGGTGGGGCTGGTCATTCGGCGCCTGATCCGCCGGCCGGATCCACAGACCACCGTCCCGCTGCTCTCCGCTGAGCAACTTGCCTATCTGGCGCGTGGCGCGACGGGTGCGTTGGACGTGGCCCTGGCCCAACTGGTTGATCGAGGTGCATTGCAGCCGAATCGACACACCAAGACGTTGAATCTCACCTTTTATTCTTCGTCATGGGCATCGCTGCTTGAGCAGCAGTTGATTGAGCGCGCCAAGCAGCTGGCGCGGTCACTTAACGACACCCCTACCTACGTGAACCTGGTCACGCCAGGCGCTTACGACTGTTCGGCATTGAAGCGAGATCTTAGGCGCATGGGACTCATGATCGGCCCGTTAGCCAGGGCGGCTTCTCTTTCGTTCTTTGTGTTCTTGATTCCGCTGATCGTGTGTATCCCGATGAGTGTGGCGCTTCCTTTTTTCCACGAGTTTCGCCATGCCTTTTCTTCCGTGTTGGTGACTCCTTGGACCCTGGCTCTTGTTTGCAGCGCGTGTCTGATCATTCCAGGCGGCCGTACGCGCTGGGGTTCATCAGTGTTGAGACAGCACCGGAGGCTTGGCGACGCCCATGATCCGATGATGCGCGTCGCCTTGTTGGGCCCCATGGCGCTCAAGGGGGCGCGGCTTGATGATCTCAGACTCTTCATTATCGAGACCCAGCAGGACCTCTCCGGTAGTGGCGGTGGAGGTGGTTGTGGAGGTGGTTGTGGAGGTTGCTGAGCTTGTCTCCATCCCAGTCAAACAGCTTCCCGGCACGGTTCACGGCAGGATAGGCTTCGGCTCCCGGTACAGAGCTTCCGTTCGGCAGGGCAAGGCTGGAGGGAAGATCCGCGAAGGATCGATTGGCCGAAGCGGCCAGCAACTTGGGCTCGGAGCGATTGTTGACCATGCCACGCAAGCGGAGCTTCTGATATCAGAACGGCGGCATGATCAGGCGGAATGGATGCTCACCCTTGGTGAGGATCTGATCTTGCCGAAGCAGAAATCTGTTGCTGCTGGTGTGAGGTCGTGGACGTTGTCGGCGGAGGTTATTCGAACAGGCGGTCAACGGCAAGTGCCTCGGTGTGGGGCAGCGTTGTGTCCAGACGATCGGAATACCACGATGATCAAGAAAGCGAAGTCTCAAGTCTGTCCCCTATACCTGTGGAGATAGGTAATGCAATGACGAATCCCGAAATCGTGCTGGAGAACTTGTCGGAGGACCTCGAAGCAACTCTCCAGTTGGGTTATGCCTGGATCAGCAGGGGATCGCTGGATACGGCACGTGACGTGTTCGATGGATTGACGCGCTTGCCCCTCGAAAGCGGAGAAGCGCAGCAGGTGGGCC
Source organism: uncultured Cyanobium sp. (assembly GCA_964492645.1). Taxonomy (GTDB): domain Bacteria; phylum Cyanobacteriota; class Cyanobacteriia; order PCC-6307; family Cyanobiaceae; genus Cyanobium. The sequence goes on from CAZBMT010000012.1 coordinate 13,512, forward strand.
TTGGCCTGATCAGGATTGGTGATGTGCTGATGGAATTGCTGGATTACCCAGGAGCTCTGATCGCTTACCGCGCTGGTCTGGAGATCAGAAGAGAACCCCTGCAGCGGGATCCCAGCCATACGGACTGGCAATGCAAGCTCTCATTGACTCACGACAGGATTGGCATTCTGTTGGAGGCGCAGGGGAATGGCCGTGGGGCACTCGCCGCTTATTCCACTGCCCTTGAGATCAGGAACACCCTGACTAAGCGGGATCCGAATAACACGGAGTGGTACCAAAATCTCTCGTGGACACACAACCGAATCGGTGACGTGCTGATGGCGCAAGGGGATTGCCCCGGGGCACTGGCTGCTTACCGCGGAGGCCTGGACATTGCCCAATCCCTTGTGCAGCGGGATCCGGAGAATGTGGAGTGGCAGCACGATCTCTCGATCAGTCACAACAAGATCGGTGATGCGTTGGTGGGGCAGGGGGATAGCCGTAGCGCACGAGCCGCTTTCCTCGCGGGTCTGGAGATTCTTGAAGCCCTGGCGCGACAGGATTCCCAGAACACGCGGAGTCAGTTAGATATCGCTTTTTTCTGCGCCAAGCTGGGCTCCTTGGACTGCTTAATGGTCAGGACGGTGCGCAGGGACTATTGGAGAAGGAGTCGAGACATTCTTGTAAGCCTGAAGTCCCAGGGGCGATCGGGGGTGAATGATGAGCTGATCGATGTTCTTGATGCTGCATTGAAGAGTACCTCATGGCTGAGCTGGAACACGACTCGCGCTGGCTTGAAGGTTGTCGGCACAGGACTTCTCGCTGTCCACATCATTCGGAGCTCCTTCATTGTCGAGCCTGGCTTGGTGGCGATGTATCTCACGATCGTTTTGAGCGTTGGTTTCGTCTTCGTTCTGGTCATCTATCCAGCCGTTGATTGGGCCTCCGGAACTCAGCAGCTTGACTACCCAGTGATGAACGAGCAGGCGACCAGCGAAATCAAGCGCCATCCCATCCGTCTTGCTCTGCTGATCCCAGGGGAAGACGGCATCTTTTTTGTTCCCCTTCTATGGGTTGGGATCACGCCCCTCACCGCTGGGGTGGCTGCGGCGGCGTTTGCCGCTGTTCACTATCCGGAGTATTCGATCAGAGCCTCTGCACCAAAGTTCGTGTTCTTGTTTGGTATCGCCATGATGGTCCTTCCCCATGGCATCGGATCCGTCGTGGTTGGTCATCTCTTGGTCGATGCCATGATGCTCCTATCATTCAAGCTGACCGGCGACGATTAGACCGGCTGGTGGTCAGGCCTTTGTTACCGCGCCATGGAAGAGCTGATGCGAGGTGGTGTGTTCCCTCTCAACTTCAGCAGTTGCTGGGCGGTGGGTGCCTATTGGTGGATCCCTGAGCGCGTGGCCGCGCGTGACATCCGAAGCGGCCGCGCGCTCCCGCCCCAGAGCCTTCAGGCGTTGCTCCAGCCGGCGCTGTCCACCCGCAGGCTTGAGCCCCGCTCGCCCGCGATCACCTCGATGCCACCCCGGATGCGTTCGCGCAGGGCGCCGACGTGGCTGATCAGGCCGATCATGCGGCCCCCCTCCCGCAGCCGGTCGAGCTCGTCCATGGCCAGCTGCAGGTTGTCGGGATCGAGGCTGCCGAAGCCCTCGTCGATAAACAGGGCCTCCAGGGGCACGCCGCCGGCGTGGGCCTGCACCGTGTCGGCCACCCCCAGGGCCAGGGCCAGGGAGGCCTGGAAGGTCTCCCCGCCCGAGAGGCTGCTCACCTCCCGCTCCTCGCCGGTGTAGGCGTCCAGCACCCGCAGGCCGAGGCCGGCCTTGCGGCCGCCGTGGCCCCCCTCGTCGGTGAGCCGCAGCTGGTAGCGGCCGGAGGTCATCAGGGTGAGCCGCTGGTTGGCGTAGCCGCAGATGTCGGCGAGGTAGGCCGAGAGCACCCAGCGCTGCAGGGAGATGTAGGGGGCAGCCTTTCCCTGACAACGGCTGGCCACGGCGTTGAGCCGATCAGCCTGCGCCTGCCGCGCCGTCAGAGCGGCCGTGCCGGCTTCGTGTTCAGCGGCGAGCCGCCCGATCTCCCGCTCGGCGTCGCTCGCTTGCGTGTGCCGTTGCACGGCGGCGGTGCGCACCGTGTCTGCCCGCTCCACCGCCTGGCTCGCCGCGGCGGTGTCGGGGCGCGGTTCCGGCAGGTCGGCCAGGTCGGCCGTGGCCAGCAGGCCCCGCTGCTGCAGCACCTCCTGGTCATAGGCGGCGATCCGCTCCACCAGTTTCCGGCGCCAGCCCTCCTCCTGCAGCGCCGCCGCGGCCTCCGCCGCCGTGGGGAAAGGCGAGCCGGCCAGCTCCAGGGCCAGCCGGCGGGTCGCCTGCTCCAGCTGGCTGCTGGCCCGGGTATGGGCGCCGGCGCCGGCGACCAGACCCGTCAGGGCCGTCTCCAGCGGTGCGAATCCCTGCAGCACCTCCCCTGGCTCCACCCCCTCCCCCAGCCCCCGGCGCACCTGATCGGCCAGCTCCTGCGCCTGCCGGCCGGCTTCGGCCTCGCTGCGCCGTTCCAGGGCGATCTCCGTGCCGCTGGCCTCGATGGCCTTGGCCAGCTCCAGCAGGCGCTGCCCCCGGGCCACGGTGCGCGGCTCCAGGGCCGGCAGTTCGGCGGCCAGGCGCTCGGACGCCTTCAGGGACTCGGCGGCCGCAGCGGCGGCCTGGCGGGCCGTGGTCGGATCGGGGCTGGGGCCCGCCTTCTCCAGCACCGCGGCAAGGGCGGCCTGGTCGTTGGCCAGCGCGACCGCCGCCGCCTGCGTCGCCCCGGTCGCCTCCTGCAAGGCCCGTTCGGCGGCGGCGATCGCCCCGTCGTCCACCGCGTCCGCCGAGGGCCGGGCCGGCGCTGGATGCTGCCTCGACCCGCAGACCGGGCAGGGGGCTCCGGCGTCGAGGGTGCCGGCGAGCCGGGCGGCCATGCCCTCGATCTGTCGGCGGCGCAGGTCGTTGAGGCGGGCGGTCACCGCGTTCACCCGGCGATCGGCCCCGTTCAGGGCGGCTTCGCCTGCGCTCAACCGCTGCCGGGCCGGGGCGATGGCCTCGGCGGCGGCGGCGCGCTCGTCCGCCTCCCGCGCGGCCCGTCGCAGGCCCTCGGCCTGGTCGCGGGCGCTGCGGACCTGGCCGAGCCGGGCCAGGTCCCGTTCCTGCTCGGCCGCCTGCCGCTCCTGTTCCGCGATGGCCTGCCTCCTGCGCTCCTCGGCCTCCGCGGCCCGCTGCCGGGCGGCGAGGGCCTGGCCCCCGGCATCGGCGGCTTCCCGGGCCTTGTTGGCCAGCTCCCGCACCTCGGCGCCCCGGGCGGCTAGGTCGGCGCCGGCCACGGCGAGATCCTCGGCGCCGGGCAGGACCGTCAGGTCGAGCAGCTGCACCGAGACCGGCAGGGCCCGGGCCCCGTCCCGGGAACGGATCGCCGCCCGCAGCTGCTCCTGGAGTCCCTGCTCCACCCGCCCCATCTCCCGACGGGCCTCCTGTTCGGCCCGCAGGCTGGAGCGCAGGCTTTCGGCCCGCTCCGCGAGCTCGAGCTTCCGGCGGTACTCCTCCACCGTCTCCCGCTTGGCCTCCAGTTCACCCAGCCGGGCGGCGGCGGCGGCGCGCCGGTCCCAGCGGTCCGCCTGCGCCGTGAGAGCCGCCAGGCTGCGCTGGGCGGCCTGCAGGTCGGCGGAGGCCTGCTCCAGGGCGGCCTCAGTGCCCTGCACCACCACACCGATCGCCGCCACCAGCGCCTCGAGGCCCCCCTGGTCGGCCGGGGGTTCCGCCGGCTCCGCCCCCTCCGGCGGCTCGGGGGCGTGGGGGGCCCAGGCGTGAGCCGCCCGCCGCCGCAGCACCTCCTGCTCCCTGGCCTGCTCCAGCGCCAGGTTCTTCGCCTCCCGGGCCCGGTCCTCCAGCCACCAGCCGGCCCGCTCGTAGATCTCGGTGTCGAACAGGGTTTTGAGCAGGGCTTCGCGCTCCTCGGCCCTGGCGCGCAGCACCTCGGCGAAGCGCCCCTGGGGCAGCAGGATCACCTGGCGGAACTGGGCGGCGTTGAGACCCACCAGGTGCTCCACCTCCCGGGTCACCTCGGTGGTCTTCGCCGCCACGGCCCGCTCCGGTTCCTCGGAATCCAGCCGGAACAGCACCGCCTGGGGCGGTTTCTCGGTAGTGCCCTGGCCCCGGGCCTTCACGGCGGTGTGGGCCGGGGTGCGCTCCACCCGGTAGCGGGCGGCGCCGCTGGAGAACTCCAGGCTCACCCGGGGCACGGCGCCGGGGGCGGCGTGGTCGGAGCGCAGCCCCTTGACGCTGCGGTCGCCCGACACCTCGCCGTAGAGGGCGAAGCAGAGGGCATCGAGCAGGAAGGTCTTGCCGGCGCCGGTGGTGCCGTGGATCAGGAACAGTCCCTCGGCGGCCAGGGCGTCGAAGTCGACCGCCACCGGATCGGCGTAGGGCCCGAAGGCCTCGATCGTGAGCCGGTGCGGCTTCACCGCTCCCCTCCCCGTTCCGCCGCCGCCAGGGCCGCCCGCAGCAGCTCGGCCTCCGGCTCGGCGGGCGGCCGGCCCTGCTGGTCGGTGAAGAAGGCGGTGGCCAGCTCCAGCGGCGAACGGGCCTGGCGCACCTGGCGGTGGCGCTCGGCATCGCCGGCGCGGGCCAGCTCGGGGGGCTCGTGG
>CAZBMT010000013.1:0-3438 GCA_964492645.1 uncultured Cyanobium sp.
GGACTGGGTGGAGCGGGCCATGGCGGAAGCGGCCGGTGGGCCGTCGGAGGGGACGGGGTGGGGGCGGGAGCGTGGAACTGGTGGGCCTGGGTCTGGGTGAGGGGCCTGGCTGAAGGGGATCCCGTGGGGGCGGAACGGTCCACAACCCTACTTTTGGATACTACCCATAACGGTCACTGTACACTTTTTCCTATCCCGCCGGATCCCAGCGGCACCCTCTCTTCGGCCCCCACCCAGAGGCACCGTGCCCACCCGTCAGACCTCCTCCAGCGGCAAGCCCAAGTCGCCGCGGATCCAGGTCGTCCTGCCGGAGGAGCTCTGCGCCCGGTTGGCCGCCCTGGCGGAGAGCGAGTCGCGCACAGTCAGCAACATGGCCAAGGTGCTGATCCAGCAGGGGGTGGAACGGATGGAGCGGCAGCGCCCCCCCGAGCGGGCCGCGGCGCCCTATCCGCTCGGCCCTGCCGTCGCCGCCGATCGCTTCCGCCGCGAGCTGGAGCAGCAGGAGCAGGCCGGCACCCGCCGGCTGCGGGGGGTGCCCCGCCGGCTGCGCCTGCGCCAGCCCCCCTCAACCCCCTGACGGAGGCGGCAGGGCCATCACGCCCAGCACGGCGGCCCGCCGGGCCCCGGTGACGGAGGGCAGCGAGCCCGGATGGCCGCGGAGCCGCCACCAGGCCAGCAGGGCGAAGGCCAGGGCCTCCCGCTGGTCATCGGCGATGCCCTGGCTGGCCAGCGGCAGCACGGCCGTGCCGTGACAGCGCCGCCGCAGCTGCTCCATCAGGAAGCCGTTGCGGGTGCCCCCGCCGGCCACCAGCAGTTCCAGGGGCCGGGGCCGTTGGGGCCGGGCCAGGTCCTGGCCCACCACCGCCGCACTGAACGCCGTCAGGGTGGCCAGGGCATCGGCCGGATCCACCCCGTCGCCGAGCTCCGCCAAACGCCGATCGAGATCGGCGGCGCCAAACAGCTCCCGGCCGGTGGACTTGGGTGGCGCGGCCTGGAGGTAGGGCTCCCGCAGCCACTGCTGCAGGCGGGCTTCGTCGATGCGGCCCTGGCGCGCCCAGGCCCCGTCGGCATCGAAGCCCAGGCGACCGCCACTGAAGCGGGCCACCGCCAGATCCACGAGCGTGTTGGCCGGGCCGCAGTCCCAGCCCAGCACCGGGGCCTTGCGATCGGGACCGGAGGGAGGAGGCAGCAGGGTCAGGTTGGCGATACCGCCAAGGTTGAGCAGGGCCCGCCAGCCGCCGATCCTGCCCAGCAGGGCGGCGTCGGTGGCTGGCACCAGGGGGGCGCCATGGCCGCCGAGGGCCAGGTCGGTGCCGCGGAAGTCGAACACCACCGGCCTCCCCAGCAGTTCCGCCAGCAATGGCCCCTGCAGCAGCTGCCAGCTGGCCCCACGCCGCTCCCCCTCAGGCGGGCGGTGCCAGAGGGTCTGGCCGTGGCAGCCCACCAGCTCGGCCCGACCCTCCGGATCACAGGCACGGGCAGCCAGGGCCTGGAGCTCGGTGAGCTCCTCGGCCAGGCTCAGCAGGGCCTCGGCGTGCAGGGGCACCCCCTGACCGACGGCCACCAGCCGCTCGCGCAGGCCCTCCGGGTAGGGGGTGTGGGCACTGGACAGGAGGCGCCAGCGCGGCCGGGCCGGGCGACCCGCCAGGCTCACCAGCACCGCATCGACGCCGTCGGCGCTGGTGCCGCTCATCAGCCCCAGCACCCGCATGGCTCTCCTTCGCAAGGCGATCAGTGGGACGGCAGGGCCTCGAGGGCTTCGCTGCTGCCCATCACCACCAGCAGCTCGGCGGCGTTGAGCACATGGGAGGCGGGTGGGTTCACCGTGAGCTGGTTGGCGGGACCCGCCGCCAGCACGCTGACGTTGTAGTTCTTGCGCAGGTTCAGATCCCGCAGGGACTGGCCGACGAAGGAGGCCGGTACCTTGATCTCCTCGATGCTGTTGCGGTCGTCGAGGCGGAGCCGCTCCAGCAGGTTGGGTCGGACCAGCTCCATGCCCAGGCGGGTCCCCTGCATCTTCGAGGGGAAGACCACCTTGTCGGCGCCGACGCGCCTCAGCATCTTCTCGTGCAGATCGCTGGTGGCCCTGGCGATCACCTGGCTGACCCGGCTGCCCTCGCCGTCCTTGACGATCAGAGTGGCCGTGATGCTGGCGCCGATCGGTTCGCTGATCGCCACCACCACCGTGCCCACGTCGAGGGCGCCGGCGGCCCTCAGGGCCTCCTCGTCGGTGCAGTCCACGACGCGGGCCTCGATGGCGGGATCCATCTGGCGCAGCTCATCGATGGCCCGCTGGTTGTTGTCGATCGCCAGCACCTCGGCCCCATGGCGCAGGAGCTCCTTGCACACAGCACTGCCGAAGCGGCCGACACCGATCACGGCGTAGCTGTTGGAGGTGTCGGAGTCACCGACCTGCCACTGCCACCACTGATTCATGAGCATGACGTCGCGACGGGCATGGGGCGCTGATCGGAGGGAAGCGGGTTCAGATGTAGAGCTCCTCGCGGGGAAAACCCACCCGATTCTGGGGCCGGCTGCCGTAGACGGCAGAGAGCAGAAGGAGAATACCGATCCGGCCCACGAACATCCCCACCATCAGCACCAGTTGCCCCCATCGGTTGAGCTGACTGGTCACCCCGACGTCGAGGCCCACGGTGCCGAAGGCGGAGACGCAGGTGAACAGCTTCTCCAGGAAGGTGAAGGCCTCGCTGCCGGGGGTTCCGGCGGTGGTGTTGCCCAGACCCAGCAGCAGGGCCATCAGCAGGATGAACAGGCCCGAGCCGAGGGTGACGCCCACCGCCTTGAGGATCACCTTGGCGGGGATCTCCCGGTTGCGCACCACCACCTCGTCGTGGCCGCGCAGGGTGGAGCGGGTGGCGGCGATCAGGGCGGCAAAGGTGGTGGTCTTGATCCCGCCGCCGGTGCCGCCGGGGCTGGCGCCGATGAACATCAGCACGATCATCAGCAGAAGCCCCGAGTCGGAGATCGTCTCCAGGGTGAGCGGCACGGTGTTGAAGCCGGCGGTGCGTGTGGTGATCGACTGGAAGATCGTCACCTGCAGCTTGTCCCAGAGACTCAGCTGCTCCACCATCCCCTCGGTGGCGAAGTGCTCGGTGAACAACAGGCCCACCGCCCCCACCACGATCAGCAGGATCGTGGTGCGGATGACGAGGCGGGTGTGCAGGCTGAGGCGGCGGATGCGGGCCAGCCGGAAGCGGTTCATCCAGATGTCGTTGGTGACGCGCCAGCCGATGCCGCCCATCACGATCAGCAGACCGATCACCCCGTTGACGACGGGCTGGCTGCGATAGCCCACCAGGTTGTCGCGCCACAGCCCGAAGCCGGCGTTGTTGTAGGCGCTGATGCAGTGGAACAGGGAGGCCCAGAGCCGCTGGCCCTTGTCTGGAATATCGGTGAAGCCGAAGTTGTAGAGCGTCA
>CAZBMT010000013.1:3538-8370 GCA_964492645.1 uncultured Cyanobium sp.
CAGAGCCGCTGGCCCTTGTCTGGAATATCGGTGAAGCCGAAGTTGTAGAGCGTCAGCGTGCCGATGCCGATGACGATGCCGGCGATCAGCAGGATCTGATTGAGGGTGGGCCCGATGCCGCCCACACCGAATTCATCCAGGGCCCGGCCCTTGTCGAGGCGCTGGCGCAGGCCGGAACGCCCCTGGACGAAGCCCTGGAGAAAGGTGGTGATCGCCATCAGGCCCAGACCCCCGGTGAGGATCAGCCCGGCCAGGGCCACCTGGCCGGGAAAGGTGAGCTCGGCTCCCACGTCGATGATCGACAGGCCGGTGACGGTGATCGCCGAGGTGACGGTGAAGAGGGCCTCCCAGAGGCCCACCTCATCGCTGGAGCAGAGCGGACTGGCCAGCAGCAGGGTGCCGAAGGTGATCACCAGCACGCCGGTGACCACCGTGAACTGCGGCACCGTCAGGCTGTGGCGCCAGCCCTGCCGTCGGATCATTTGTTCGGCTGGGGGGTCATCCGCAGGTAGGGGCGGATCTCGGTGACGCCCTTGGGAAACTTCGCCCGGGCCTCGTCGGTGGGGATCGAGGGCACCACGACGCAGTCCTCGCCTTCCTTCCAGTTCACCGGCGTCGCCACCTGGTGATGGTCGGTGAGCTGCAGGGAATCGATCACCCGCAGGATCTCATCGAAGTTCCGGCCCGTGCTGGCGGGATAGGTGATCTGCAGGCGCAGCTTCTTGCTGGGGTCGATGATGAACACCGAGCGCACCGTGAGGTTGGTGAGGGAATTGGGGTGAATCATGCCGTAGAGGCTGCTCACCTTCTTGTCGCTGTCCGCGAGGATCGGATAGTCGACCGTGGTGTTCTGGGTTTCGTTGATGTCGCCGATCCAGCCCTTGTGGCTCTCGGCGGAATCGACGCTCAGGGCGATCGTCTTGACATTCCGCTTCTCCCATTCGGCCCGCAGCCTGGAGACCTCACCCAGTTCGGTGGTGCAGACGGGGGTGTAGTCGGCGGGATGGGAGAAGAGCACCACCCAGCTGTCGCCGGCGAAGTCGTAGAGGTTGATCGGGCCGAGCTGCGACTCCTGAGTGAAATCGGGAACGGTGTCGCCCAGTTGCAGGGTCATGGGAGAGAAATTGGCGCCGGCCGATGCTGGCACAGCAACGGGGCCGTCGGTCGTGGCCGCGGCGGTCCACGACTGGAGCTCCTGGAGCAGATGCTGCAGGCCCAGGTCAGCCGTGGCCGAGACGAACAGCATGCCCGGCTCCAGGGCCCGGGCGCGCTCCAGCTCGCCGCTGGCGCAGCGGTCGATCTGGTTGCCGATCACCCGCCTGGGGATGGTGGCGTTGAGGGAATCGAGGATGGTCTGGACGGTGGCGAGCTGCTCGGGCCAGGCCGGATCCGCCAGGTCCACCACGATCAGCAGGCCGTCGGCGTCGAGCGCCTCCTCGAAGGTGGAACGGAACGCCTCCATCAGCTGGGGAGGCAGTTCCCGGATGAACCCCACCGTGTCGCTGACCAGCAGGGGGCGACCGTCGCCAGTGCCAGCCCCCCGCCCGATCCGGCGGGTGGTGGGATCGAGGGTGGCGAAGAGCTTGTCCTCGGCCAGCACGGCCTGGTGGCCGCTGGCGCCGGTGAGGGCGTTGAGCAGGGAGCTCTTGCCGGCATTGGTGTAGCCAACCAGGGCCACCTTCGGCAGGTCGCGCCGGCCCTGGCGCAGCCGGGCCCGGTGCTCCCCCAGCCGCCGCACCTCCCGCTGCAGCCGTTCGATGCGGCGGGCGATGGCGCGGCGGTCCTTCTCCAGCTGGGTCTCGCCAGGGCCCCGGGTGCCGATGCCGCCCCCCTGCCGTGACAGACTCAGGCCCCGGCCGGTGAGCCGCGGCAGGCGGTAGCGCAGCTGGGCCAGCTCCACCTGCAGCCGTCCGGCCCCGCTGGCGGCCCGCTGGGCAAAGATGTCGAGGATCAGCTCGCTGCGGTCGCTGATCGGCAGGTCGAGCAGGTTCTCCATGTCCCTGGCCTGGGCCGGTGTGAGTTCCCGGTCGGCCACCACCAGGCTGGCGCCGATGCGGCGGGCCTCCAGGGCCGCCTCCCGCAGCTTGCCCTCCCCCCAGGGGGACCGGGTGACCGGGCCCTGGCGCCGCTGCTCCACCCGCCCCACCGGCATGGCGCCGGCGCTGCGCACCAGACCCTCCAGTTCGGCGATGCGCCGCTCGCTCAGGGCCCGGTCGCCGCTGGTCTGCACCAGCAGCAGCACCCGCTCGGGGCCTTCCGGGGCCGGTGCCGCCGCCGTCGCTTCTTCCTCGCTGACGAGGGCGGCGGGATCCTGGGCGCAGAGGTCGGCCAGATCCCCCTCCAGGACACCCTGCCAGGCGCGGTCGCCGTTGGCGGCGGGGGTGTGGACGGCCGCTGGCCAACGTCCGCCGGCCTCCGGTTGCTGGCCGAAGCGCAGCCACAGCTCCGGGGCCAGGTCCATCCCCACCACGACCTCCTGGGGGGAGGGCTGCAGCTGGGCCTGGCGTCCGGCCCCGGCGCAGGTGAGCAGGCGCAGGTTGTGGCCCTGGCGCCTGGAGGGTCCGGGCAGCTTCTCCAGCAGTCGGGCGGCGTGGTCCAGTTCCCCCACCCACAACAGCCGGCAGAGCCCGCGCCCATCCACCACCAGGGTCAGGGGGAGCTGCAGGCTCCGGCCCTCGGCCGCGAGGCGCTGCAGGGTGAGCAGGTCGGCGATGGCATCGGCGGGGTGGCGCCGGTGACAGATCTGCTCCAGCCGCCGCCGCTCGGCGGGCCGAAGGCCCGCCGTCCTGCCGGCCAGCACCCCCTGCCTCAAGGACGCCGCACCAGCAGGCAGCGCACCCCGGCGGCCCGGGCTCCGGCCCCATCCTCGGGGCTGTCGCCCACATGCCACACCTGGGAGGCGCCCAGCCTGAGGGACTCCAAAGCGATCCGGAAGGGCTGGGGGGATGGCTTGGCGGCCCCGGCGCTGCTGGAGACCACCACCGTCTCGAACAGATCGGCCAGGCCCAGGCCCTCCAGCAGCGGGACCAGGCGACGGTCGAAATTGCTGACCACGGCCAGGCGCAGCCCCGCCCCGTGCCAGCGGCGCAGCACCGCAGGCACATCGGGGTAGACGCGCCAGAGGGACGGGTCGGCGAAGCGATCGAACAGGGCGTGGTGCAGGGCCGTGGGGGCCGCTGCCTCGGCGCCCCCTGCTCCTGCCGCCGCCAGCACGGCGTCGATGCGCTCCCCCCACCAGCGGCGCTCCGCTTCCAGCAGGCGGTCGCCCTCGAGGCCGGGGAAGGCGAGGGGCGGGGCCTGCCGCAGCACCTCAGGGAAGGCCCGGTCAATGGCGGCGGGGGCGACGTCGATGCCGTGCTCCGCTGCGACGGCGGCGTAGGTGGCCCCGACCGGGGCGTTCAGCCCGATCAGGGTGCCCATGGCATCGAGCAGCAGGCCCCGGGGCCGGGGCCAGGTCGGCGGCGCAGTGGGCGTGGCCGTCACGGTGTCCAGTCGGCGAGCCAGCCAGCGGCCACCCGCAGCTGGTGGGAGCGCCCGGGCAGGCGCGTCAGGTAGGCCAGGCGACGCAGCTGGTAGGCGGCCGGACCGGCCAGGGTGACACCGGCGGCGGTGAGGCTGGCTTCGCCGATGCCGAGACTCATCATCTCACCCAGATCCTTCCAGTGGAAGGCTTCCAGAGGCTCGGCACGGAGAGAGTGGATCAGGTTGGCGGCCAGCAACGGGGCCTGCTGGAAGGCCACCTGGGCCGTGGCGGGAGTGACGGGCTCGCCCGGGCCCTCGCCGTCCGCTCGCTTCGGGCGCACAGGCGCGGCCAGGTCGCCGGCCACGAACAGATCGGCGTGGTCCCGCAGGCGCAGATCGGGCCCGCAGAGCAGGCGGCCGCGGCTGTCGCAGGCGGGGGCTGGGTCGATCCGGGGGGCACGGAAGCTCAGCCCGGCGGTCCAGACGACGGCCCGCACGGCGAGGGATTCGGTGTGGGCAGGGCTGTGACCGTCAGGATGACACCGCAGGGTGATCGCTTCGGCCTCGACCGCCTCCACCTGGGTGCGGGTGCGCAGCCGCACATCACGGCGCTGCAGGGCCAGGGCGGCCTGTTCCCGGTTGAAGGCCCTGGCCTGGGGCAGCAGCTGGGGCCCCTGCTCGATCAGTTCGATCACGGCGCTGCCCTCGGCCATGTCGGCGAGCTTGCAGGCCAGTTCCACCCCGGTGGGACCGCCGCCCACCACGGCGATGCGCTGCAGGGGCCTGCGCTGCTGCCTGAGGTCGGCCATCAGGCGCTGGAGCCGCTCCACATCGGCCAGGCTGCGGAAGCCCAGGCTGTGACGGTCGGCCCCCGGCACGGCGAAGGTGTTGCTCTCGGCTCCCGTGGCGAGGACGAGGCGCCCGTAGGGGATGGTGCGCCCCCCGGCAGTGTGGAGCCTGTGGCCGTCAGCGTCAATTCTCTCGACCCGGTCCTGAAGCCAGGCCAGGCCGCGGCCGGCAAGCAGGCCGTCGTAGCGGGGGGCGATCTCCCAGCTGCGCAGTTCGCCGCTCAGCAGTTCGTAGAGGAGGGGCAGGAACAGGAAGCGATCGTTCGGCTCGATGAGCAGGACGGGGGGGTGATGCTTCCGCTGGGCCAGCGCCAGGGCGGTGTAGAGACCACTGAAGCCACCTCCGACGATGACAACGTTCTGGGCCGGATTCCGGGCCGGATTCGGGTGCCCTTGCATGCCAACACCCTAACCACATCGACCGGGTCACCGAAGGGCGATGATGGACCGATGGTGTCCTTTCCTGTCACGTCGTCGAGCACGTCGTCCAGCACGGCGTCCACCGGCCCCGCGGGCGGTGCG
>CAZBMT010000013.1:8470-17996 GCA_964492645.1 uncultured Cyanobium sp.
CACGTCGTCGAGCACGTCGTCCAGCACGGCGTCCACCGGCCCCGCGGGCGGTGCGGCGGACCTGAACGCGGCTCTCCAGACACTGCCCCGCGATCGCCATGGCAGCTCCATCGATCTCGACGCCGCCCGGGCCGACCTCGATCCCCTCGATGCGATCGGGAGGATGCGCTGGGCCCTGGAGGCGTTCGCCGGCCACTTCGCCGTCACCACCAGCTTCGGCATCCAGTCGGCCGTGATGCTGCACATGGTCAGCGCGCTCGACGGCTCCGGGGCCTGGCCTGCGATCCCCGTGCTCTGGGTCGACACCGGCTACCTGCCGCCCGAGACCTACCGCTACGCCGACCAGCTCTGCGACCGCCTCAAGCTGGATCTGCACGTGCTGCAGGCCGACCTGAGCCCGGCCCGGATGGAGGCCCTGCACGGCCGGCTCTGGGAGTCGGAGACACCCGAAGACATGCTCACCTACAACCGCATCCGCAAGGTCGAACCCCTCGACCGGGGGCTGGAGCGACTGCAGGTGCACTGCTGGGCCAGCGGGGTGCGGGCCGGCCAGACCGACCACCGCGGGGCCATGCACTGCCTGGATCCGGTGCGGCAGCGCTGGTCGCTGCGTCCCTTGCTCAGCTGGAGCCGTCGCGACGTCTATTACTACATGCAGGAGCACGACCTGCCCCAGCACCCGCTGTTCGAGCAGGGCTATTCCACCGTCGGCGACTGGCACACCAGCGCCCCCGACGACGGCACCACGAACGGCCGGGCCACCCGCTTCGGCGGCCTGCAGCAGGAATGCGGCATTCACCTGCCCGGCCTGATGGGCGAGGGCATCTGAGGTGCCGGGGCGCCGGCCCCGCTGGCTGCTGATCGGCAACACGCGCTGGCACTGGGCCGTGGCCGGCGGGGACGACAGGGAAGGCCGCGGCTCTTCCGGTGCGGATCTGCGCTTCCTGCACCTGCCACCGCCGGCCTCGGCGGTGGATCCGCCCCTGGCCTGGGCGGCGGTGGGTGCGGTGATCCCGGAGGCCTCCCTGCCCGCCTCGTTGCGGCTGCAACTCGAAGATGTGCCCCTGGCCGGATCTCCCCCCTGGCTCGGTATCGACCGGGCCCTGGCGGGCTGGTGGGCGGCCCGGTTGAGCGGCGGCCCGGTGCTGGTGGCCGATGCGGGCACGGTTCTTAGCCTCACCCGGGTGGACGGCCGGGGCCGTTTCGCCGGCGGCCGGCTGATGGCCGGGGCCGCGCTGCAACTGGCGGCGATGGGGTCGGGCACCGCTGCGCTGCCCAGTCTCGAGGGGGACCTGACGGCCGGCCCTGAGGATTGGCCGCTGGCCACGGCGGCGGCGATGCGACGGGGGGTGGTGGAGGGTCTGGCCGCCGCGGTGCGGGAGGCGGGACTCCAGGCCCGGGCGCAGGAGCCGCGCTGCCGGATCATGCTCACCGGCGGTGACGGGCCGGCCCTGCTGCCGCTGCTGCGGCGGTGGCCGGAGCTGAGGGGGGACGCCCTGACGCACCACCCCGAGCTCTGTCTGGAGGCGCTGGTGGCCCTGCGCCCCGCTGCGCCGTAGGGCCCGCTGTGCCGGAGGGCTCGGCTCAGGCCAGGCCCAGGTCCTCGAGGATCTGATCGGCCATCTCCTCGGCCTTCACCTTGAGATAGATGCGCTCCAGATTGCCGTCGGCATCGACAACGAAGGTGTGCCGCATCATGCCCATGTACTCCTTCCCCATGAACTTCTTGAGCCCGTAGCTGCCGTAGGCCTCAGCCACGGGACAGGGCTCGGCGTCGGTCAGCAGGGTGAAGGGCAGGTCGTACTTGGCGACGAACTTGCCATGGCTGGCCGCGCCGTCCTTGCTGATCCCCAGCACCTTGATGCCGTGGGTTTCGAAGGCGCTCCACCGGTCGCGGAAGTTGCAGGCCTCCTTGGTGCAGCCTGGCGTGTCGTCCTTGGGATAGAAGTAAACCACCACCCGCTGGCCCCGCAGTGCCGCGAGGGAGACAGCCTCGCCGGTCTGGTCGGGGAGGGTGAAGTCGGGGGCTGGATCTCCCACCTGCAGGGCCATGGCTCGAACCTTGGGGCGAATGACAACCACTTCACCCTAGGGGCAGGATTCCGGTTGGGCCGCCCGCCGGGGCCAGCCGCCGCCAGCGAGTCCCACATCCCGCGCCCCGGCGGGGGTACGTCTTCCCGTTCTGTGTGGAGAGGCAAAGAAAGTGACCATCAGATGTAGGCAGAATCACCTTCGTTGCCTAGGTTGATAGAGAAGTCAACATCGCCTCCCGTGCTCAAGAGAATTCTCGCCGGTCTCTTTGTGGGAACGGCCTTCACGGCCTCCGTGCTTCCCGCCTCCGCGGCTGTGGACAACGATCTTCCTGTCCGCTGGAACACCGGCGGTGCCGTGTGGTCCACCAATCAGGCCGCTTTCGACACCTTCCTCGGCTCCGGTGACATCACCGACCGCGGTCTGGAGGGCGGTCTGGCCCGCTCCGGCTGGACCTCCGACGAGGTCAAATCCGGCATGACCAAGACCTACTCGGTCAATCTGGTGGGAGTCTCCCGCTTCCTCTATTCCGATGCGGGGGTGAAGTTCCTGAAGAACGCCACCAACAGCTACTTCCCGTACTACAGCATGAACACCTATGCGGTTCAGGCGCTGCGGTCGGCCATCATCATGGATGCCCGGGACGGTTCGATCTCCTCGGCCGGCATCATGAAGGCCCTCCCCACCGACTTCCGTCTGGCTGATTTCTGCAACACCTACACGGGTTCCCAGAACATCTGTGCAGAAGGTCGCTGCCAGGCCGGCACCGCCCAGTGCACCTCGCTGCTGTCCTGGTACGTCTTCCTGCCTGCCTGCATCCAGGCCAACCAGATGGCCGACCCCGTCGCCATGGTGCGCGACACCCCCGCACCTGCTCCGATGATGGATCAGCCTGTCCGCGGCCTCTGGTGAGCCGCCGGGGGAGCTCGTCTCCCCCAAGCCTGGGGCCCCGGTTTCACCGGGGCTTTTTTCATGGGCGCCCGGTTCCTGGCCCCCCGGCACTCCGGGCCAGGAGCAGGGTGTGCCCCAGTGGCTGGGGCAGGGCGGCCCCGCGCCGCTGCCGGAACAGGGCTTCAAGGCGCCGCAGGCCGGCCGCCGGCAGCACCGAGGCCAGATGGCCGCGGTAGCTGGCCTGGCGGCCGAACCAGCGCTCCAGCATCGCGTCGCCCAGGGGCAGCTCGAGCGGCTCCTCCCAGAATCGTCGCTGCACACTCCAGCCCAGGGCTTCGAGGCCCTCCTGCACCCGGTCGGCCAGTTCCACCTCGCCGGCCCGCCACTCCGGTTCCCTGGTGGCGGCGATGGCGAGCGCGTCCTGGGCGTCGCCGGCCCCGCTGCCGCCGAGGTGGGAGAGCAGGCTCCCCGCCGGCCCCAGCAGGGGATGGCTGAACAGCAGCCGGGCCCGGGCGTCGGGGGCCGCCAGGGCGGTGAGCCGCTCCAGCCATTCCCGCCGCTGCTCCGCCGAGCAGCCGCGCCACGGCTGGCGCGCCGCGATCCATTCGAAACGACCCTCCCGGCGGGGCCATGGCTCCAGCTGGGCCAGGAGCGGTTCGGGCGCCTCCGGCGCCGCCGCCAGCAGGCGGGGGCGCCGCAGCTGGTCCAGCAGCTGCAGCTGGGCCTGCAGCCGGTCGCGTACCGCCGCCGAGGGCGTGGCCAGCAGCACCTCCCCCTCGCTGGCCGCCTCGAGCGGATCGAGGGCCCAGAGCAGGGAGTGGGCCTCCAGCACCAGCACCCGGTCGAGGCGGCCGATGGCGGCCTCGTCCCAGAACCGCCGGCGCAGGCGATCGAGCCGCTCGCCCTCCGCCCCGGCCTGGCGCTGCAGCCAGCGGTTGAGCAGCGGATCGTCCGGACTGCTGCTGAGCAGGTCGCCCCGGTCGTCGGCCGCCGTTTCAGCCGCGGCGGCCAGCTGGGCGGCCCGGCGCTGCTGCAGCCGTTTCCGCAGCCCCCCTTCCCAGCCCAGGGACCCCGGCTGCCAGAACACCTCCCCCTGCAGCGCCTGGGGCAGGTACTGCTGGGCCACCCAGTGGTCGGCATAGGCGTGGGGGTAGCGGTAGCCCACCCCATCGCCGAAGGCCTGGCCGTCGCGGTTGGCATCGCGCAGATGGGCGGGCACCTGCTGGCGCCGGGCCTCGCGCACCGCCTTCACCGCATCGAAGAAGCCGAGGCTGCTGTTGCTCTTCTCGGTGCCGGCCAGATAGAGGGTGGCGTGGGCCAGGGGGTAGAGCCCCTCCGGCAGCCCCACCCGGTCGAAGGCCGCAGCGCAGGCCTCCACCACCACCATCGCCTGGGGATCGGCCAGGCCGATGTCCTCACCGGCGGAGATCAGCAGGCGCCGCAGGATGAAGCGAGGGTTCTCGCCGGCCTCCACCATCCGCGCCAGCCAGAACAGGGCCGCATCCGGGTCGGAGCCCCGGATCGACTTGATGAAGGCGCTGATGGTGTCGAAGTGGGCGTCCCCCTGCTTGTCGTAGAGCACCGCCCGCTGCTGGATCGATTCCTCGGCGATGGCCAGGTCGATGCGGATCACGCCGCCGGCATCGGCTTCGGTGGTCTCCACCGCCAGTTCGAGGGCGTTGAGCAGGCTGCGGGCATCGCCCCCCGCCACATCCAGCAGGTGGGCGCTCGCCTCCTCGGCGAGCTCGACGCGGCGCTGGCCGTAGCCGTGTTCGGGATCGGCCAGGGCCCGCTCCAGCAGCAGCCGCAGGTCCTCCGGCTCCAGCGGCTGGAGCCGGAACAGGCGGGAGCGGCTGACCAGGGCCTTGTTGACTTCGAAGTAGGGGTTCTCGGTGGTGGCGCCGATCAGGGTGACGGTGCCGTTCTCCACCCAGGGCAGCAGGGCGTCCTGCTGGGCGCTGTTGAAGCGGTGCACCTCATCGATGAACAGGATCGTGCGCAGGCCGTGGTGCTCCAGCCGCTGCCTGGCGGCGTCCACTTCGGCGCGCAGGTCCTTGACGCCGGCCAGCACAGCGTTGAGGCTGCTGAAGTGGGCCCGGGTGCTGCCGGCGATGATCCGCGCCAGGGTCGTCTTGCCGGTGCCGGGGGGGCCGTGCAGGATCAGGTTGCCGACCCGGTCGGCGGCGATGGCGCGGCGCAGCAGCCGCCCCGGACCCAGGATCGCCGCCTGGCCCACGAAGTCGTCGAGGCTGCGCGGCCGCAGCCGATCCGCCAGCGGGGCGATCCTGCGCCTGGCCTGCTCGCCCTGATGCCGGAACAGATCACTCACCGCCCCATCATCTCGCCGGGGGAGCCTCTGGAGCGGTACGGTCTGGCGGAAGCCTTGTCCGTCGCTGAACCCGTGATCGGCCATCCGAGCAGGCCGCCTCTCTCCGGGGCACCCACGGGAAGCCGGCGAGGCTCCGGCACCGCCTTTCGGGCCGCCGCCGCGCTTCCGGCCACCGCCGCAGCCTTTCTTGGCGCCGCCCTGCTGGGGGCCTGCCAGGCGGAGGCCCCCCCGCCCCGGCCACCGCTCTCGGTGCGAGCCGAGACGGCCACCCTGGCCCCCTTCAGCGAGAACGTCGACACCGTCAGCACCCTGGAGGCCATCAAGGAGGTGCAGCTGGCGGCCCGGGCCGGCGGGCGGATCGAGCGGCTGCTTGTGCGCCAGGGCGACAAGGTGAACAGCGGCCAGCTGCTGATGGTGCTCGATCAGGCCCAGATCCAGGCCGACGTGGCCCGTCTGCGCTCCGAGATGGAGACCAACAGATTCACCTACCTGCGCTTCGACTATCTCCAGAAACAGGGGGCGGCCAGTGCCCTTCAGGTGGATGAGCTGCGCCAGAAGTACATCTCCGCGCGTGAGCAGCTGGCTGCCAGGCAGGCCGATCTGGCCTTCCGCGATCTCAAGGCCCCCATCGGCGGCACCGTGGGGGATGTCTCGGTGAAGGTGGGCGATGTGATCCAGGAGGGAGATCCCTTCACCACGATCATCCGCAACGACCGACTGATGGCCCGGGTGGATGTGCCGGCCGTCTTCTCCAACCGGCTGCGGTTGGGACAGACGGTGATCCTGATGGATCCGGCCACCAACAAGCCGATGGCCCAGGGGGTGGTCGGTTCCATCGATCCGGGCGTGGTGGCCGGCACCCAGTCCCTGCTGGCCAAGGCGGAGTTCGCCAATCCGGGAGGGATCCTTCGCACCGGGTTGCGCACCCGTACCCGGCTGGTGCTCGACAGCCGCCAGGAGCTGTCGGTCCCCTTCGCGGCCGTCACCCAGATCTCCGGCCAGAGCTTCGTCTACGAAGTGGGCAGTCTCGCTGATCTGGAGCGGCGTCCCGGCCGCGCCGATCTGTCGGTGGCCCGCAAACTCCCGGCCGGCACCAGCTTCGCCCTGCAGACCCCCGTGCAGCTGGGCCCCCTGCAGAACAACCGCTATCCGGTGCTCAAGGGCCTCCAGTCCGGTGCCCGTGTGATCACCACCAACCTGATCAACCTCCGCAACGGCGCGCCCGTCAAGGTGAACTGAGTCCCGCCTGATGTCCCCTTCGAACACGTTCATCCTCAGGCCGGTGCTCACCACGGTGTGCAGCCTGCTGATTGTGATCGCCGGCCTGATCGCCATCCCGCTGCTCCCGATCGAGAACCTGCCGGATATCGCCCCGCCCACGGTGCGGGTCAGCTCCCGCTACGTGGGAGCCGATGCGGTCAGCGTCGAGCAGGGCGTCACCAGCGTGCTCGAGCAGCAGATCAATGGGGTGGAGAACATGGAGTTCATCACCTCCACCAGTGCGGCCGACGGCTCCAGCTCCATCTCCGTCACCTTCGCCAGCGGCAGCGACGGTGACATCAACCAGGTGAACGTCCAGAACCGGGTGTCCCTGGCGCAGCCCAGCCTGCCGGAGGAGGTTCGCCAGTCCGGCATCACGGTGAACAAGGCCTCCAACTCGATTCTTCTCGTCTACAACTTCACCAGCGAGGATCCGAACAACCAGTTCAGCCTCGAGACCATCAGCGGCCTGCTGGATCAGAACCTCACCGATGCTGTGCGGCGGGTGCCCGGAGTCGGTGAACTCACCTATTTCGGCAACCGGCAGCTGGCCTTTCGCCTCTGGCTGGATCCGGATCGTCTCGCCGCCAACAAGCTCTCCGCCGCCGACGTGGTGGCGGCCCTGCGCAGCCAGAACCGGCTTGTGCCGGTGGGTCGCATCGGCGGCGCGCCCTCCCCCGAAGGCCAGCAGTTCACGCTGACGGTGCAGCTGCAGGGGCGGCTGCGCAACACCGAGGAATTCGGCTCGATGATCCTGCGCTCCACCGCCGATGGCGGGCTGGTGCGTCTGCGGGACGTGGGGCGGGTGACGCTCGGGGGTGAATCCTTCGACATCGAGGCCACCGACCTGCGCGGTGTCCCCTCGGTGGGCATGGCCGTCTACCA
Organism: uncultured Cyanobium sp.; assembly: GCA_964492645.1. Lineage (GTDB taxonomy): Bacteria > Cyanobacteriota > Cyanobacteriia > PCC-6307 > Cyanobiaceae > Cyanobium. The sequence goes on from CAZBMT010000013.1 coordinate 15,867, forward strand.
GCTCACCGGCAGCAACGCCCTCGACGTCTCCGCCGGTGTGGAGGAAGTGATCAAGGAGTTCGCCGAGACCATGCCGGTGGGCATGACGATCCAGAAGATCTACGACAACACCGAGTTCGTCGAGGCTTCGATTGAGGGTGTCTCCACCGCCCTGCGGGAGGCGGTGGTGCTGGTGGTGCTGATCCTGTTCCTGTTCCTGCAGAACTGGAAGGCAACCCTGGTGCCGGCCATCGCCATTCCGGTGGCCCTGGTGGGCACGTTCCTGTTTGTGAAGGCCTTCGGCTTCACCCTCAACCAGCTCACCCTGTTCGGCCTGGTGCTGGCCACAGGGCTGGTGGTGGATGACGCCATCACCGTGATCGAGGACACCTCCACCAAGAAGGGCTCCGGGCTCAGCGCCCTGGAGAGCGCCAAATCCACCATGGACGAGCTGTTCGGGGCGGTGATCGCCACCTCCCTGGTCCTGTTCGCGGTGTTCGTGCCGGTGCTGTTCTTCCCCGGGGCCACCGGGACGATCTACAAGCAGTTCGCCGCCACGATCATCTTCTCCATCCTGATCTCCACCTTCAACGCCCTCACCTTCTCGCCGATGCTCTCGGCCCTGCTGCTGGCCCGCGAGGGCGAGCCGCCAAGTCGCCGCACCTACGCGATTTCCGGTGTGTTCATCGGCTTCGTCTACGGGCTGCTGGCCAGCGGTGGCGGCACCCTGGCGGCCCTCGGCGTCCTGGGGCTGGCCGCGGCGATCGGTTATGGCCTGCACCTGCTCACCGGTCTGCCGTTGCGGCTGCCCTTCGCCATCGGCGGTGCCGCCGCCGCCGTGATGCTCGGGCAGCTGAACAGCCCGCTGGCGGTGTTGATCTACACGCTGATCGGCGGGGTGCTCGGCTGGGGTGCCCTGGCCATCTTCCGCCGCTTCAACGTCATCTATTCCGGCATTGAGCGGCGCTACCACGCCGGGCTGGGCTGGGTGCTCGGCCGGCGCCGGCTGATCATGGCCCTGCTGGCCGGGGGCATCGTCCTCACAGGTTTTGCGTTCACCTCCATCCCCACGGGCTTCGTTCCGGTGGAGGATCAGGGCTATGCCATCGGTATCGTCCAGGCCCCCGACGGCGCCTCCCTGGAGACGACGCGCCGCATCAACCAGCGGGTGTCCGAGATCCTGCGCAGCGAGAAGGACATCACCACGGCGGCCGTGTTCAGCGGTGCCAGCCTGGATGGCAATGCCCCCAACCGGGGTCTGTTCTTCTTCGGCACCCGCAACTGGGACGACCGCACCTCCGATGAGCAGTCCGTTGCGGCCATCACCCAGCGGCTGAACCGCAAGCTTTCGGTGATCGAGGAGGCACGCATCATCGTGATCGAACCCCCCGCCATCCCCGGCTACGGCACCGGCGCGGGCTTCGAGATGCAGATGCTCAACCGCAGTGGCGGTGCCCTCACCCCCGCCGATTTCTTCGCAGCGGCCACCCAGCTGGTGGGCAAGGCCAACCAGAGCGGCCTGTTCGATCGGGTGTTCACCCAGTTCTCCCCCGAGGCCCCCCAGCTGCAGATCCAGGTCGACCGTGATCGGATGGCGGCCCTCGGGGTCGACTACGGCACGGCGATGCAGACGTTCAGCTTCAACATCGGCTCCTTCTACGTCAACGACACCTTCGATGCCGGCCGGGTGCGCCGCATCTTCGTGCAGGCTGACGAACGCTACCGCGCCAATCCGGAGCAGCTGAAGTCCCTCTATGTGCCCAATGCCAGCGGCGAGCAGATCCCCCTGTCGGAGTTCATTACTATCGAGTCGACCACGGGGCCGTCGGTGATTCCCCGCTTCAACCTGTTCCGCTCCATCAAGGTGGAGGGATCCGCCCTGCCGGGCCGCAGCTCCGGCCAGGCGATCAAGGACATCCAGGACCTCTTCGACAATCTCCCCATCACCGGCGTCGGCTACGACTGGACCGGCATCTCCAGGGAGGAGGTGAAAGCAGGCGCGCTGGCGATCGTGATCTTCTCCCTCGGCATCCTCACGGTCTACCTGGTGCTCTCGGCCCAGTACGAGAGCTACAGCGATCCCCTGATCATCCTGATGACCGTGCCGACCGCCATGCTGGGCGCCCTGGCCTTTCTGGCCCTGCGGGGGGA
>CAZBMT010000014.1:0-17444 GCA_964492645.1 uncultured Cyanobium sp.
ACACGGTCAACCGCATCACTTCGAACGCCTCCAGGATCGTCACCAACGCCGCCCGCGACCTGTTCGACCAGCAGCCGGCCCTCATCGCCCCCGGCGGCAACGCCTACACCCACCGCCGCATGGCCGCCTGCCTGCGCGACATGGAGATCGTCCTCCGTTACATCACGTACGCGATCTTCACGGGCGACGCCTCCGTGCTCGAGGACCGCTGCCTCAACGGCCTGCGGGAGACCTATCTGGCCCTCGGCGTTCCCGGTGCCTCCGTGGCCGAAGGCATCCGCAAGATGAAGGAGGCCGCCATCGCCATCGCCAATGACCGCAACGGCATCACCCCCGGTGACTGCTCCGCCCTGATGTCCGAGGTTGGGACCTACTTCGATCGCGCCGCCGCCGCCGTCGCCTGATCTGTCCATCCGCCGCAACCCTTCTGCCGGGGCCCAACCCCGGCTTTTTTGTGACCGTTCGCTGGCCGGAGGGCCTGTTTGTCCGTTTCGCTACACAACCTTCCTTGCCAGGCACTGAGGGTGAATTTTGCCTTTCCCAAGGTTCACCCCCCCTTTTGCGATGCATGGATCACCGACTGGTGCATCGACGGCGTTCGCGTCATCCGCGCCATCTGCACTGATGACCTTCGATCGCCTCCGCGGCCGCTTTCTGGCTGGGCTTCAGGATCAACGGCTCAGGAGAAGCGCCTTCTTTCTGCTGGCGATGGGGGCCGGCATCGGTCCACTTCTGGCGGGCTCGGCCAGGGCAGCCCTGGCCATGGCTCCTACCGACGGGGCCGATACCCTGCTGATGCTGGTGGGTTCGGCCATGGTCCTGCTGATGACCCCTGGCCTGGCCTTCTTCTACGGAGGGTTCACCCGTTCCAAGAACGTGCTGAACTGCATGATGATGAGCTTCTTCCTGATGGGGCTCATCGGCGTCCTCTGGGTGGTGATCGGCTACAGCCTCGCCTTCGACGTCGGCTTCGGCAGCCCCTTCATCGGTGGCCTGGGTTCGATGTTCCTTCACGGCGTCGGCGGTGAACTGGGCGACCAGCCCCTGGCCGCCGGCTTCCCGATCAGCGCCACATCCTTCGCCCTGTTCCAGGGTATGTTCGCGATCATCACGCCGGCTCTGATCTCCGGGGCCCTGGTGGAACGCGTCAGTTTCAAGGCGTGGTTCTGGTTCTGCCTGATCTGGAGCCTGCTGATCTATTCCCCCATGGCCAAGATGGTGTGGGGCGGCGGTTTCATCGGTCCGTTCGGATCGATCGGCGCCATCGATTTCGCCGGCGGCACCGTGGTCCACATCGCTTCCGGCGTGGCCGCCCTTGTGGCCGCTGCCATCATCGGCCCACGCACCACCTGGCCCAACAGCAAACGCCCGCCCCACAACGTGCCCTTCATCCTGCTGGGGGCAGGCCTGCTGTGGTTCGGCTGGTTCGGCTTCAACGGGGCCAGCATGTTTGCCTCCAAGACGGCGGGCTATCCCTTCCTCACCACCACCACCTCCGCTTCGGCCGCCCTGCTCACCTGGTGCCTGATCGAATGGTTCAAGGACGGCAAACCCACAGCCGTGGGAGCAGCCACCGGTGCGGTCGCCGGTCTGGTGGGGATCACGCCGGCGGCAGGGTTTGTGTACATGGAGCAATCGCTCCTGATCGGCATCCTCACGGCGGTGGTCTGCTTCGTTGCCGTGCGGGTGAAGGCCGCGATCCAATTCGACGATTCCCTTGACACCTTCATGGTCCACGGCGTGGGCGGGACCGTGGGCGCTCTGCTGACTGGAATTCTCGCTTCCAAGGCACTTGTGCCTGGCGATTACTTCCCGCTTTCGGCCAAAATCCTTGAGGAATCAGGAAATTTCGGCCTGTTCATCGCCCAGCTCAAAGCCGTTATCCTCACCTATGGATTTGTGGCGCTGGGTACGGCTATCATTCTGTGGATTCTCGGGGTCCTGATGCCACTCCGCGTCAGCCCTGAAGAGGAAGAGCGCGGTCTCGACTTCGTGGCTCACGGGGAAGAGGCGTACGATCCAATGACCAACTGACGACAAACCTTCCATGAAAATGATCACGGCCATGGTCCGCCCCTCCAAGGTGGATGCCATCAAGACAGCCCTCGTTGCCCTCGACATCATCGGCATGACGGTCACCGACTCCCGTGGATTCGGTCGCCAGAAAGGCCAGGTCGAGCGCTACCGGGGAACGGAGTTCACCGTCGAGTTCCTTCCCAAGGCGAGGATTGAGATCGTCGTCCCCTCGGCCAAGCTGGACGCGGCGATTGCCGCCATCACCGAAGCGGCCCACACGGGTGAAATCGGTGACGGCAAGCTCTTCGTCACCCCGGTCGAATCGGTGATCCGGATCCGCACCGGCGAATCCGGCGAATCCACCCTCTGAGCCGCGGCCGCCGACACCGGCGCGTCCACCGTTCATCACCCGGAGCTGGCCATCACGGTCAGCTCCCGTTTTTTTGTCTCCTGACGGGCTCCCGAGCTGTTCCGCTGGACCCCCGGCCTGACCATCCGGGCTGACCATGCGCCCTGACCATCTGACCAGACCATCCGCCAGGATTCCGGGACCCGCCGCCGCTGTCGCCGGCCATGGAGCAGCCCCGCACCCTGCTGATCAGCGGCGCCAGCCGGGGCATCGGCCGGGCGATTGCGGAACGGGCCCTGGCCGACGGCCATCGGCTCAGCCTCGGTCTGCGCGATCCCAGTGCCCTGCCGGACGGCCCGCTCCGGGAGGCCGCCCGCCAGGGGGACGACCGGGTGCTCGTGCATGCCTACGACGCCCGCGACCCCGGCCAGGCGACGGCCTGGGTGGAGGCGACGCTGGCCCACTTCGGCGCGATCGACGGGATGATCCATTGCGCCGGGCTCTTCTCGCGGCTGGGCCTGCTGTTCCCACCGGGCGGCGAAGGGGAGATCGAGCACCTGTGGCGCGTGAACCTGATGGGTCCCTGGTGGCTCACCCGGGCCGCCTGGCCGGCGCTGGTGGCCAGCGGGGACGGGCGGGTGATCACCCTGGTGTCGATGAGCGGTCAGCGGGTGAAGGGTTCCCTGGCGGCCTACCCCTGCAGCAAGTTCGCCCTGATGGCCCTGTGTCAGTCGATGCGCAACGAGGGCTGGGACGCCGGCATCCGGGTGACGGCGATCTGCCCGGGCTGGGTCAACACCGCCATGGCCTCCCAGGTGACGGCCCTGCCCGCCGACGCCATGACCCAGCCCGAGGACCTGGCCGCCCTCACCGCCCAGCTGCTGCGGCTGCCCGCCAGCGCCGTGCCCTTCGAGCTGAAGATCAACTGCGTTCTGGAACCCTGCTGAGGCCGCTCAGATCAGCCGCGAGCCGGAGGCCGCCTGGCGCTGGGAGGGATCGAACACCGCCGCCACGGTGCGGATCAACCAGCGGCCCGAGGCGGTCACCTCCACCAGCCCAAGACCATCGGCCTGGCTGAGCCGCACCAGGCCGTCGTCGGCCAGGTCCCTGAGGTCTGCCCACTCGGTGGCATAGCGCTCCGGATCGATCGCCACCCGGAAATGGCACATCACCTCGCGGATCAGCTGCCGCCGCTCCAGCACCTCCGGATCACGGACCACCAACCCCCGCTCCACCGGCAGCTGGCCGGCGGCGATGCTGGCCGTGTAGGCCTTGAGATCCCGCTGGTTCTGGCTGAAGAGCCCGGGGAACTGGCTGATCGCCGTGGGGCCCACCCCCAGCAGCTCCAGCTCCCCGCCGGTGGTGTAGCCCTGGAAGTTGCGGTGCAGGCGCCCCTGGCGGGCCGCCACGGCCAGGCTGTCGCCGGAGAGGGCGTAGTGGTCCATGCCGATGGCGTCGTAGCCGCACCCGCCCAGCCGGGAGGCGGCACTCTCCAGCATCTGCAGCCGCTGGCGCTGGCTGGGCAGATCCTCCGCCGCGATCCTGCGCTGCAGGGGCAGCTGCTCGGGTAGGTAAGCAAAGGAGAACAGTGACACCCGGTCGGGGCGCAGGTCCTGCACCAGGGCCAGGGTGGCCTCGAACCGCTCCGGGGTCTGGAGCGGCAGACCGCAGATCAGATCCACGTTGACGCTGGCAAAGCCCGCCTCCCGCATCCAGCCCATGGCCCGGCGCAGCTGGTCGACCGGCACCACCCGGTTCACCGCCTTCTGCACCAGGGGGTCGGCATCCTGGATGCCGAAGCTGATCCGGGAGAAGCCCAGGCGGCGCAGCTCCATCACATCCTCCCGGCTGAGGGCCTCCGGATTCACCTCGATCGAGGCCTCCAGATCGCTCTTCAGATCGAAGTGGCGCTCGATCAGCCCCCAGAGCCGCCGGCGCTCGGGGATCGTCAGATAGTTGGGGGTGCCCCCGCCCCAGTGCAGCTGGGCGAGGCGACGGCGCTGGGCGGAGTGGCGGCTGATCAGCTCCAGTTCCGCAGCCAGGGCCTCCAGGTAGGGATCCACCACCTTCGAGCCGGCGCCGGTGGTGATGCGGTTGCAGCCGCAGAACCAGCAGGCGTTGCGACAGAAGGGCACGTGCACGTAGAGCGACAGGGGCGCGTCGGTGGGGCTGGCCAGCTGGGCCTCCAGATCGGCCGAGCTGACGCCCCCGTGGAACGCCGCCGCGGTGGGGTAGCTCGTGTAGCGGGGCACGGGCCGGTCGTGCTTGAGCAGCAGGTCGATCGGGGTGGTGGGAAGCGAGGAAACGGTGGCCGCGGGGGTCATGGGGAGAGCGTGGCGGGAGCTGGGGGGGAGAGGGGGCGGCCGGTGCGGCCAGGGGCGCGCTGGGCGGCTAGGCGGTGTGCTCCCCCAGCTCCGCCAGCAAGCGCTGGGTGTCGTGGAAGGCGATCACCGATTCGTCCAGCAGTTCCAGCTCCTCGTCCGCGCTGAGGTCCATGCGCTCGATGGCGTCATGGAGTTCCTGCTTCAGCTCGGGGATGGGGCGCTGGAACTGCCAGAACTGCAGGGGCGGCAGACCCTGGCCCGCGAGGATGGCGTTGGCCTGCTCGGCCAGTTGCTGGCCCCCGGAGAGGTCGCCGCCGTAGCGCACGTAGACGTGGGCCATGAAACGGTGCGGGGCCTGCTGGGCCAGGCGCTGCAGATGCTCCAGCCAGATCGCGGCCGCCGCGGAAGCGGGCGTGGCCGGCACAACGGCCAGCCTGGCGATGTCCTGGTGCAGGGCCTGGCTGCGGGCCAGGACGGCCCAGGGGAAACCCTCGGCTCCCAGAGCGGCAGCGAGCAGGGGGCCTCGGGCCTCGATCAGGCCGTAGGCGGGGGCCAGGGCGCGGATCAGGGACGCCAGCTGCAGGGGGCTGGCCTGCCCCGCCAGCAGCGAGCGGGAGAAGGCCATCCCCTCGGCCTGATGGTGGGCGGCACCGATGCGGGCATGGAGCCGACGCACCCGGGGGCCGAAGCCCTTGCGGGCCAGCACATCGGCGGGCCTGGCATGGTCGGAGATGGGGACGGGAAGGGCGGTGGTCATGGGGAGCGGAGCCGAAGGGGAACGGGCCTGGAGGGGCACTGCTGCAGACGTTATTGCGTTACTGTTGTTTCGTGGTTCTGCAGCAACAAAATCGTTGCAACCCCCTCGTTGTCCCAGCCCAGGACTCGACGGCCCACCTGCGTCCGCCTCACCCCGCTCCGCCATGTCCGCCACCACCAAGACCCCGACCCTGCCCCTGAGATCTGTCTCCGTTCTGGTGGCTCCCCTGGGCCAGCTCAGCGGGGACGGCCAGCTGCGGGAACTGATCGAGGAGCGGCGCCAGCGCAGGGGCAGGGAGGTGGATCTCTGGTATCTGGGACCTGAGCTGGTGGAGGAGCTGCACCTGGCCCAGTCCATCCGCCTTTCCCCTGCGAAAGACCAAGCGCAGCTGCGTCCGCAGGGGTCCGTCGAAGCGGTCGCCGCCGGCGATGCCGCGGTGATCACCTGGCTGCAGCTGCGCTTCGGCGGCTGCACCGGGACGCTGGCCGTGCCGAAGACATGGATGCAGGAACGGGCGATGGGGATTCCGGCCGCACCTCCTGCGCCGCTGCATCCATCGGCCTGCAGGAGAACCGATCCATGAGGTTCCGGGCAAGAAGCGAAGACCTGTCGCCCGCATGGCCGTCCGACTCAGGCCGGTGACAGAAACGGCTGCCTCAACATGCGCGAGACGTCGCATCCGACCGCACACAGAATTGTGTCCGTGGTCGCTTGACTGAAGCCGATCGATGTACTCCAGATCGCAGAAAAGCTGACACAAGGAATGCCCAGCACCTGACAGAGATGCCAAGGTTTGTGTCGTAACCGCTTCCTCATTCAAAGTAGGGAGCTGAAATCCCGGTAAACACCTGGGTACACCCATGACCCCCGCCGAGGCCTTCGCGGCCATTCCCCTGGCTGCCGTCTGCTGCGACAGTGACTTCGGCCGTGAGGAGGCCCACGGCCTCAAGAAACAGCTGATCCACCGCTCCCCGTACCGCACCATGACGCCGCTGGCCTTCGGCGAGCTGATCGATCGTCTGCTGCATCTCTTCCGACGGGACCACTGGCAGGAACTGATCCACCAGGCCATCCCGGCCCTGAGCACCGCGCAGCGGGAGGTGGCCTACGGGCTGGCTGTTCAACTGGTGCTGTGCGATCGCGTCGTGAAACCGGAGGAGGAGTCCTTCCTCACCACCCTGGGCGGCGAACTTTCCCTGCCGCCGGGCCGGGCGGACCAGATCCGGGGGGTGCTGGCGCTGCTCCAGCGCGATGTGCTGCTGGGTGACGCCGGTGTCTGATCTCACCCCAGCCGTCGGTGACGCCTCAGCCGCCCCCTTCTGCAACCTGCTGCTGCCCACCGGCGCCCAGACGCGGGGGCGGACCCTCCCCGGCCGCAAGGTCGTCATCGTGGGCTGCGGCGCCGTCGGCATGGCCTGTGCGGTCTCGATCCTGCATCGGGGCTGCCAGGAGGAGCTGGTGCTCGTGGACGTGGCCCACGACCGGCTGGAGGGGGAGGTGATGGACCTCTGCCATGGCCTGCCCTTCCTGCCCCGCACCGACCTGCGGGCCGGGAGCGTGGAGAAGGAGGGGCGGGATGCCGATCTGGTGGTGATCACCGCCGGTGTGGCCCGGCAGCCGGGCCAGTCGCGGCGGGAACTGGTCGAGCGCAACGCGGCCCTGTTCCGCCGGCTCGTGCCGCCGATCGCCCTCCACTGCCCCCGGGCGGTGCTGCTGGTGGTGAGCAACCCGGTGGATGTGCTGACCCACATCGCCGGCCAGCTGAGCGGCTTCCCCGCCCACCGGGTGATCGGTTCAGGCACCGTGCTGGATTCCGCCCGCTTCCGCATGGCCATCAGCCGCCGGCTGGGGATCGATCCCCACGACGTCCAGGCCTGGGTGATCGGCGAGCACGGCGATTCCGAGGTGCCGGTCTGGAGCCGGGTGACGGTGGCTGGCTCGGGCCTGGTCGATGGCGGCTGGGAAGGCAGCCGCACCCTGGCGGGCCCGAGCTTCAGGAGCTCTTCCACGACGAGGTGCGCCAGGCGGCCGACGCGATCATCCGGCTCAAGGGCAGCACCTCCTGGGCGATCGGGCTGGCCACCGCCGAGATCGTCGAGGCGGTGCTGCGCAGCAAGGACCAGATGCTCACCGTGAGCAGCCGCAGCCACGGCCACTACGGCCTGCCCGATGTCTGCCTCAGCCTGCCCACGATCGTCAACGACAGCGGCGCCGCCGCCCTGGTGCAGATGGCCCTGACCGGGAAGGAGATGGGGCAGCTGCGCCAGAGCGCCGAGGTGCTGCGGCGCATGCTCGATGCGGCGGGTTTCTGAGGGAACGGCTGGTGGAGCCATGGGCCAGAAGCAGCCGAAAAAAAGGCCCTTGGAGGGGCCCGGTGGCACCGCTGGACGCGGTTTCTCAGACGAGTGCGTTGATCGCGTAATCGATGGTGTTGTTGGCGATGACGCCGGGGTCTCCGCTGATGCCGTGATTGGCCTTGATGTGGTTCAGGGCTTCCACGTACCAGGAGGGGGAGAGCTCGAAGGCGCGGTTGATTTCATCGAGACCGGCGATCAGATACTCATCGAGGGGGCCCGTGCCGCCAGCGACCAGGGAGTAGGTGATGTGACGCAGGTAGTAGCCGATGTCCCGGGAGCACTTGGCCTTACCGCGGGCATCGAAGGCGTAGTTGTTGCCCTGGAGCTGGGTGGTGTAAGGGAACTTGTTGTAGACGGCCTGGGCGGCACCGTTGACGAGTTCGTCAGCCTTGGCGGTGAGCGCCTTGGCGGCCTCGAGGGCATTCTTGGCGCGCTCGTAGCGACCGAAGGCGGCATTCAGTTCCGTGTTGCTGAGGTAGCGGCCCTGGGAATCGGCGGCAGCAACAGCTTCGGTGAGAGGAGTCTTCGACATGACGGGATGAATGGCAGGGGTGAATGGGTGGAAGGCCTTCAGCTGACGGCGGCGGCGGCGCGATCGAAGTAGGTGCCGATCTCAGAGGCCAGCGCGGAGCAGTCACCCTGGGTGATGCCGTTGCGGTCCAGCACCAGATCGATGGCCGGTCCCTTGATCAGGCGGATGCCTTCGGCCACCGACGCTCCAGGCACTCCCAGGGCCAGATAGGTCTCGCGCAGACCATTGAGGCAGCGGTCTTCGAGTACCGAGGCGTCACCGAGATAAACCGCATACGTGATGTAGCGGAGAATGATGTCGAGGTCACGCAGGCAGGCGGCAACGCGACGGTGGGTGTAGGCGTTGCCACCGGGGGCGATCAGGGCGGGCTGCTGGGCGAACAGTTCGCGGGCAGCGTTGGTGACGAGTGAGGAGGCGCTGGAGGTGATCCGGTTCACGGCATCCAGGCGCTTGAAGCTGTCAGCGACGATGCCGGAAAGGGCCTCCAGCTGTCCGGAGTTGAGAAATTCACCGCGTACATCGGCCTGGGCGATGAGCTTGGTGAAGGCGTCGTAGGTCATGGCAGTGACTGTTTCTCCCGAGAAGGGACGGCGTGAGTGAAAAGCGATGACCGCTCCGGCCAGAAGTCCAGCAGCAAGGGCTCATCGCATGTGGTCATTCTCAAGGGAGAAGGGCACATCGTCGTTGGCCTTCTTCACAAAGGGTCACTATAGTCGTGACCAATGTATTTTCAACCACGTTGGTGTCGACAGACTACAGAGTCTTCTCCACAAATGAAGTTTCTGAACCCCCATCTGTCGTGGTCCAGAGCACACCATCAAGCACCAACGGTTACAACGGCATGCCCCGATCAGGAGGCCAGCTCAGGTAGCCAGGCGCCGCAGGGCCGCCACCAGGGCATCCACGTCGGAGTGGGTGTTGTAGAGACCCAGCGTCGCCCGCACGGTGCTCTCCACGCCGAAGCGACGCAGGATCGGCTGGGCACAGTGGTGGCCGGCACGGACAGCGATTCCCTCCTGGTTGAGGGCCGACCCCACCGCCTCAGTGGAATGGCCATCGAGCAGGAACGAGAGCACGCCAGCCTTGTGATCCGCACGGCCGAACAACCGCAGACCTGGGATGGCGAGCAGCTGGGGCGTGGCATAGGCCAGAAGATCCTGCTCGGCACGGTCGATCGCGTGCATGCCGATCCTCTCGACGTACTCAAGGGCCGTGGCCAGACCCACGGCGTCAGCGATGTTGCCGGTACCGGCCTCAAAGCGCTGGGGAGGCTCCTGGTAGAGGGTGCGCTCAAAGGTGACGTCACGGATCATGTTGCCGCCCCCCTGCCAGGGGGGCATGGACTGGAGCAGATCGCGCTTGCCGTAGAGCACGCCGATACCGGTGGGTCCGTAGATCTTGTGACCCGAGAACACGTAGAAGTCCACATCCAGGGCCTGGACGTCCACCGGCCTGTGGGCAATGCCCTGGGCTCCGTCCAGCAGAACACGTGCCCCATACCGGTGAGCGATTCGGATCATCTCCTCCACGGGAGGGATCGTGCCGAGGGCATTGGACACCTGGGTGAAGGCCGCCAGTTTCGTGCGCGCGTTGAACAGACGTTCATAGGCCTCCAGGATCACCTGACCGCTGTCATCCACTGGGGCCACCCGCAGACGGGCCCCCTTCTCATGGGCCAGCTGCTGCCAGGGCACGATGTTGGCGTGATGTTCGAGATGGGTGAGCACGATCTCATCGCCACGCTCGATGGAGTGCCGCCCCCAGGACTGCGCCACCAGGTTGATGGCCTCGGTGGTGCCCCTTAGGAACACGATCTCCTCACTGCTGGCCGCGTGCAGAAAGCGGGCACAGGTGCCGCGCGCCTTCTCGTAGGCATCGGTAGCGCGGGCCGCCAGCTCATGGGCCGCCCGGTGGATGTTGGAGTTTTCGCTGCGGTAGAAACGCTCCAGGCGTTGGATCACCGCCAGAGGCTTCTGGGTGGTGGCCCCGTTGTCGAGCCAGACGAGCGAACGGCCGTGGATCCGCTCCTGCAGGAGGGGGAAGTCGCGCCTCAGGTAGGCCGGATCCAGGGGTTGGGCCGTGTGGGAAGCCTGCGGTGTGAGGTCCAGCAGCGAGAACTCCGCTGGTGCCCCGGCCATGGCCTCGGGTTTGGGTGCCTCCGAGGTGGGGAGGCGAGAGGAGGATGGGGCGCGCTCTGCCACGAAGTAGGGCAGGTCCATCGCGACAGGGAACCGGCTGATCACCCCCTGCAGCGAGGGCGGGAGATGGGGTATCTCAATGGCGAGAGGCAGCAGTGTCCGGGGATCTGGTTGCTCCGGCGCCGCCTGAGGAAAGAGATGGGTGGCGGAGACGTCATCGCGCAGTTGACGATCCACCAGGAGATCGGATCCTGGCGATCCGGCCTGGCTCCCGGGTAACTCGGAAAGCAGATCATCCGATGCGACGTGGCACTGTGCAACGGGCTCCACTGGTTGAGATGGATGGCCAGAGAGCTGGGCCTGGATCAGGCCCGCCAGCCGGCCCAGCTCCGCCTCACTCGGGAAACCATGCGGAATGGCACTCTCGTCAGTGGTCCCATGGTGATCAGCGGAAGTCATGCTGGTAGTGATGGAATTTGTCCACTTCGACGTTCTCGAGCACGGCGATGGCGTCTTCGGTGAGAACGGCTAGTGAGCAGTAGAGCGAGATCAGGTAGGAGGCGATCGCCTTGCGTCCGATACCCATGAACTTCACCGACAGCCCCATGCCCTGTTCGCCGGGAAGGCCGGGCTGATACAGCCCCACCACCCCCTGTCGCGCCTCACCGGTGCGCAACAACAGAATGCTGCTGCGACCCGCCTCGATCTTCAGCTTGTCGCTGGGGATGATCGGCAGACCCCTCCAGGTGATGAAGGGTGAGCCATAGAGGGTGACCGTGGCCGGAGGCACACCCCGACGGGTGCATTCCCGGCCGAAGGCGGCAATGGTCCGGGGGTGGGCCAGGAAGAAGGCAGGCTGCTTCCACACCTTGGTGATCAATTGATCCAGATCGTCGGGAGTCGGCACACCGGCGAGGGGCTGGATACGCTGTGAAGGGATGACGTTATTCAGCAGCCCATACTCCTTGTTGTTGATCAGCTCGCTCTCCTGGCGTTCCTTGATCGTTTCAATTGCCAATCGCAGCTGCTGCTGGATCTGATCATGGGGGTTGCTGTAGAGATCGGAAATGCGGGTATGGATATCCACCGTCGTCGTGACAGCACTCAGAAAGTACTCACGGGGCTCCTCCTCGTAGTCAACGAAGGTTTCTGGGAGATCGATCTCATCGCGCTGCGAGCATGCCGTGAGAACACGAGATTCATCCTTGACCTTGTTGACACGATAGATGCCGGCCTCGACACCCACCCACGAGAGCATCGGCACCAGCCAACGTGGGGAGATTCCGAGCAGCTGTGGAACCGTCTTGGTTGCATTCGCCAGCTGGCGTGCCGCTGCATCACCCAATGCAAGGTGGGTTGTTTTGTTCGTTGCCATGGAGATGAAGAAAGTGAGAAAGGAGATGGACGCCGCCCATCAGGGCAGCGATGCATCACAACGGGTCAGATGCCGGCACCTTCGCCGAAGGTCTCAGAGAGAGCCTTGGCCTGCGTGATGGTGGTGCCAGGCGGGAGGCTGCTCGTCAGCCAGACATTGCCGCCGACCGTGGAGCCCTTACCGATCGTCACCCGGCCCAGGATCGTGGCGCCGGAATAGATCACCACGTCATCCTCAACGATCGGATGGCGAGGCTCACCCTTGACCAATTGCCCATGCTCGTCAACGGGGAAATGCTTTGCCCCCAGGGTGACGGCCTGATACAACCGGACATTGTTACCGATGATGGAGGTTCCTCCGATCACCACACCCGAGCCATGGTCGATGAAGAAGCTGTCACCGATCACGGCTCCGGGATGAATGTCCACACCGGTGGCGGAGTGGGAGATCTCGGCAATGATTCGCGCCACCACAGGCGCTCCCATTTGGTGGAGTGCATGGGCGAAGCGATGATCGGTGATCGCCTTCATGCCTGGATAGCAGACCAGCACCTCCTCGATACTGCTGGCGGCAGGATCGCCACGAAAGGCCGCATGCAGATCGGAGTCGAGCTGAGATCGTAGGCGTGGAAGCTGCTCGGCAAAGGCGGCAACAATCTCGGTCGCCTGTTGATCGGGCGTGCGATCCTGGCCATCCCCAGGGGCAAGGGATCGGCGGGACTTGATTTCAATGCGAACCTGGTGACGCAGTTCCCTGAGGCTCTTATCGAGAGTGTGACCGACGAAGTAGTCGGTCGCTGTCGATGAGCTGGGAGAGCCGAGCAGATCAGGCTCCGGGAGTCCAAGACGATGGGGATAGAGGGCGGCGCTGAGCCCAACAAGGACCTGGCTCAGGGCACGGGCTGAAGGCAGGGGAATGAGGGTGTTGGGATGTTGCCAGAGCAGGGACGATTGCTCTCGGATGTCCCGCAGGGAGTCGACGACTCCTGCAAGGTTCCAGCCCATCTCGCCCATGCTTTCATCCTGATCAAGAAGGGTGAGGGACGGAGACTGACAGGGTGCTGAAATCACGTCAGCGTCCGGATGCGACCGGGCGTACGAGAGCCTCAGGCCACTCCCGCAGCCCTCCCTTCAGGGACACCACACCGTTGTACCCGAGGTCCTGCAGTTCAGAGGCTGCGATGGCACTTCGGTTTCCACCGGCACAGATCAGAACCACCGGCTGGGACGGATCACGGAGGATCAAGGAAGCCTGTTGAGAAAGGATCGAAGCGCTCACATTCCTGGCTCCCGGCACATGGCCAGTCTCGAACTCCTCCGCTTCGCGAACATCGATGAGGATGGCCCCGTCATCCACAAGTCTCCTCACATCGGCGGAATCAATCTCCTGAATATGGAGGCGTGCGGCTTCCGCTCTCCGCTGGAGATCCTGACCGTGAAGGTGCGTCATGGGGCCGATGCGAGACGCTCCGATCATCACCTGATCGATTCGGTGAGCAACGTAGTTTCACCCACATCGGTGTGTACCTTCGCCCCCCTTCAGGCCACCAGACCTTGCTCATTGAAGAGGCCTTCGAAGAGCGCGGTGCTCAGATAGCGCTCACCGGAGTCGGGAAGCACCACCACGATCGTTCGACCGGCGAACTCCTCCTCATGGGCCAGCCTGACGGCCGCCGCCACTGCCGCGCCGCTGGAGATACCGGCGAGAATCCCTTCCTCACGGGTCAGGCGCCTGGCGAAGGCCATCGCTTCCGCACTGCTGACCTGCTCCACCCGATCGACCAGATCGAGATGCAGGTTCGACGGTACGAAGCCGGCCCCGATCCCCTGGATCTTGTGTGGGCCGGGCTGAACAGGCTGGCCCGCCAGCGTCTGGCTGATCACCGGGCTCTCCTCGGGTTCCACCGCGACGGAGACGAGGGGCTCACCCAGCGTGCGCTTGATGTACTGACTGACGCCGGTGATTGTGCCGCCAGTGCCCACGCCCGCCACCAGGGCATCGACACGACCACCGGTGGATGCCCAGATCTCCTGTCCGGTGGTGTCGTGGTGGATCCGGGGGTTGGCGGCATTGGCGAACTGCTGCAACAGCACGTAGCGCTGGGGATCGGAGGCGTGAATCTCCTGGGCCCTGGCGATGGCTCCGGGCATGCCCCTGGCCCCTTCGGTGAGCACGAGCCTGGCCCCGTAGGCGACGAGCAGCTTGCGCCGCTCCAGGCTCATGGTCTCCGGCATCGTGAGTGTGACCGGAATACCGCGAGCCGCTGCCACGAAGGCAAGGGCGATGCCGGTGTTGCCGCTGGTGGGTTCGATGATCTCCTTGCCAGGTCCCAGCAGACCATCCCGCTCCGCCTGCCACACCATCGCCGCCCCGATGCGGCACTTCACCGAGTAGGCGGGGTTGCGTCCCTCGATTTTCGCGTAGACCTTTCCCTTGCCATCACCGACGATGCGATGGAGGCGGACCAGGGGAGTGTGGCCGATCGAGAGGCTGTTGTCCCCGAAAGCCGGAAGGCCGGCCGTCGTGGTGGGAGGGGATTCTGTGGTGCCCATGACGAGCCAAGGAAAAGCCAGACCTAGCCTTGGACCTTGAAGGATCGTCGTGGTGGCGATTACATCCCCTGCCGGGCTCGGCCATCAGCGCCGCCTTCAGCCAACGGGTACCGCCTCCACCGCCCGGCCCGCCAGTCGCGCCACCAGGGCGCGGGCCTGGGACGGGGAGAAGCCGACCATCTCGATCGCCGCCTGAAAGCCACCCACGAATTCGCCCACCAGGTCGGCGGGATCGATGCCGATGGCGGACAGGTCGTCGCGGACGCCCTGCAGCATGGCCAGCACGGTGGGCAGGGCACGCTCGCAGCAGGCCGCGATCGGTGCCGCCACCTCCGGGAACCAGGCCGCCAGCCAGCGTTCGCCGTAGGCGAGGTGTTCGGCCTCGTCGGTGAGCACCGCCTGGATGATCGGTGCGGCGAAGGGGTCGGCCACCGGCTGATAGCAGCGGTAGGCGGCCACGGCGAAGCTTTCCACGATCAGGCACTGGATCACCAGGGCCCAGACGCGGTCGCCGCTGCATACCGCCTCACGGAAGAGCCGGTGCAGCGGTGCGAACAGGCGCCGCGCCTGCGGCAGATCCGGGCGGATCCCCAGCTGCCTGCCACAGCCGTAGAAATCGCGGGCATGGCGGCCCTCCATGGCGGCGAGCCGCATCAGGTCCTCCCGGTCCTCCGGAAGCAGACCGGCCAGCAGGCGGAAGTGGCTGTCCGCCAGGCCCTCCCCCACGATCACCAGGGCGTTGATGCGGCTGTAGGCGTCGCGGTAGGCGGGGGTCAGGAGGGGCATGGGCATGGGGTAGGACGCAAGGGAATGGAACCTGAGCCATCCGGCGGGACGACCCGCCGGGGAGATCGCCACGGAGCCGGGCTCAGCCCTCCTCCGCCCGCACCATCGGCTGCCAGAACTGCCGCCACAGCAGCCCGCCGAAGCGCAGCCGCAGGCCGAGCTGGCGCAGGGGGCCAGCCCCCCGGCGGCGGGCGACGCCCATCTCCTGGAAGCAGGCGACGAGGCGGTCCCGCAGGGCGAGAAAGCCGCCGGACTCCAGATCGAACACCCAGGGGAAGGCCCGGCGGGCGGTGCGGTTGGTCTGACGCATCACCTCGGCGTCGAAGGCCTCCGGGTCCATGCCCAGGATCCGGTAGAACTCGCCGCGCTCACAGACCGTGAGGCTGTGGGTGAGAAACACCGACCAGAGGAAGAAGCGACTCAGCAGCTTGCCGCGCAGCCCCTGGCGCAGGGCCGGCCAGCAGCGGATCAACATGTTGAAGATGTCGCCATGGCGGTTCTCGTCCTGGCACCAGGGCTCGAAGAAATCGAACAGGGGCGCGAAGTTGCTGTCGGGGTGCGCCTTGAGATGGCGGTCGATGAGGATGTAGCGCCAGTAGCCGATCTTCTCCGAGAGGAAGACGCTGTAGAGCACCCAGCTCAGGGGGAACCAGGTGATCGGTCGCTTGGTGCTGAGGCTGGGCAGATCGATCTCAATGCCCTCCGCCACCAGCGCCCGGTTGAGGAAGCCGGCGTGGCGGGCCTCATCGCGGGCCATCAGCTGGAACAGCCGCCCCATCTCGGGACGCTGCGCCTGGAAGAGCCGCCGGGAGAGCTCCTTGAACAGCAGGAAGCCGGAGAACTCCGACACGCAGGAGCGCACCAGGTAGCTCTCGTAGGCCTGCTTCTCCTCGGGGCTCAGGTCCCGGAGCCGGTCCAGCGGTGCCTTGCGATCGAAATGGTCGCGGTTGTAGTCCGCCTCCATCTCGGCGAGCATCGCCTCGAAGGCAGGCCGCTGCCGCTCCAGATCCGTGCGGGCCGCCTTGGCGATCTGGGTCGTGTAGAACCGCGGCGTCAGCAGGTCTTCCCGCAGGTGGGGCGCCGCAGCAGGGGGAGAGAGGGTGGCGGTCATAAGGGGCGTCGCCGACCGGCGGCATAACGACATCGTGATGCTACGTGATCGGACTCCAGGAAAGCTGTGGTTTCACGATTCTGCATCTACAACCTGAGACGCAAGCGTGGTAGTCTGACCGGGTCCCGGTCCCCTCAGCGGTCGATGGAATCTCTGGCCGACTACTTCAAGGTGTTCTCCGAGCCCAACCGGCTCACCGTGCTCGAGACCCTGCGGCCGGGCCCCCTGAACGTCACGGCCGTCGTCGAGAAAACCGGGCTCAGCCAGGCGCTTGTGTCCAAGCATCTCAAGCTGCTCACGATCGCCGGCGTGGTGCGGCGCCGACCAGAAGGCAGCCTGGTGTTCTATGAAGTGATCGACGAGGGCGTCTTCCTGCTGCTGACCCAGGGCCGGAAGCTGATGCTCGCCTCCCGCCGCCAGCAACTCGATGCCCTTGCGGCCATCCTCTGACACTCCCGCCGACCTCCCGGCCGACCTGGAGGCCCTCAAACGCGCCCTGGCCGCAGGCCGCCGCCACTTCGCCGGCCTGCGGCTGGGGGATCTTGATGGGGTGGCCCTGGATCTCGGCGACTGCGACCTGCACGGCGGCTGCTTCAAGGAGGGCCGCTTCGGCCACGCCCGGCTGGCGGGGGCCAACGTGGAGGCCGCCTGCTTCCAGCAGGCCCTGCTGTGGGGGGCCGACCTCTCCGATCTCAAGGCCGGCGGCTCCTTCTGGCACGACGCCGACCTGTCGGCCGCCCGGCTGCAGGGGGCCGATTTCGGCGGGGCCACGATGCACCGCTGCTGCCTGCGGGGGGTGCTCGGGGCCCGCAGCCGCTGGCGGTCCACCCGGTTGGTGGAGGCCGACTTCCGCGGCGCCCTCGACCAGCCCACCGACCTGGGCGGGGCCGATTTCCAGGGGGCCGATCTCAGCTTCGCCCTGATGCAGGGGGCCCTGCTGCAGGGGAGTGACCTGCGCGGCGCCTGTCTCTACGGCACCAACATGGGAGGCGCCGACCTCCGCGCTGCCGATCTGAGCGGCTGCGACCTGCGGGACACCGATCTCCGGGACGCCATGCTGGAAGGGACGCTGCTCCACGACGCCCTGCTGCCATGACCGCCTGCTTCGATCTGATCGTCCTCGGGGCGGGCTCCGGTGGCCTGGCCG
>CAZBMT010000015.1:0-17054 GCA_964492645.1 uncultured Cyanobium sp.
ATCAGCACGTCGTCACCGTCGGTGAGCAGCTCACCGCGACCGATCTCCAGGGGCTGCCAGCCTTCGTCCATCAGCGGGACCCCTTCCCCTTCGCCGCGGGGGATGCGGATGGCGCAGGGGCCGTCGTGGGCGATCGAGGTGACCAGCATCCGCTGCAGTTCGGCCTCGTCCTTCGGGGCCATCACCGTGAAATTGGGCACGGCCCGCAGATAGCTGATGTCGTACTGGCCCTGGTGGGTGGGGCCGTCGGCGCCGACGATGCCGGCCCTGTCGAGCACGAAGGTGACCGGCAGCTTCTGGATGCCCACGTCGTGGATGAGCTGGTCGTAGGCCCGCTGCAGGAAGGTGCTGTAGATGGCCACCACAGGCCGCAGGCCCTCGCAGGCCATGCCCGCCGCCATCGTCACGGCGTGCTGCTCGGCGATGCCGACATCGAAGTACTGCTGGGGCAGGGCCTTCTCGAGCAGATCCAGGCCCGTGCCGGTGGCCATGGCGGCGGTGATGCCCACCACCCGGGAATCCTGCTCGCAGATCTTGACCAGGGTCTGGCCGAACACCTTGCTCCAGCTGGGGGGCTTCGGCTTGCTGGAGGGGTAGGCCTTGCCGGTGGCCAGGTCGAAGGCCGACTGGGCGTGATATCCCACCTGGTCGGCCTCGGCGTAGGGATAGCCCTTGCCCTTGGTGGTGGCCACGTGCACCAGCACCGGACCTTCGCAGCGGTGGGCCGCCTGGAAGGTGCGCACCATCTCGGGGATGTCATGGCCGTCGATCGGGCCCACGTAGGTGAAGCCGAGCTCCTCGAACACGGCCCCCACCTTGGGCACCGCCAGCCGCTTCATGCTCTCCTTGAGCGTCTTGAGCTCCGTGGGCAGCTCCCCGTGCAGGAAGGGCAGGTGCTTCACCGCTTCCTCGGCGCTGCCGGAGAGGAACTGCACCGGCTTGCTGAGCCGCATGCGGTTGAGGTGGGTGGAAAGGGCCCCCACGGGCGGTGAGATCGACATGTCGTTGTCGTTCAGCACCACCAGCAGCTTGGTGCGCGGCAGGTGGCCCGCATGATTGATCGCCTCCAGCGCCATGCCGCCGGTGAGGGCCCCGTCACCGATCACGGCGACACACTTGAAGTCCTCGCCGCGCCGGTCCCGGGCCAGGGCCATGCCCAGGGCGGCCGAGATGCTGGTGGAGGCGTGGCCGGCGCCGAAGTGGTCGAAGCGGCTCTCGCAGCGCTTGAGGTAGCCGGCCACGCCGCCCTGCTGGCGCAGGGTGTGGAAATCCTTGTAACGGCCCGTCACCAGCTTGTGGGGATAGGCCTGGTGGCCCACGTCCCACACCACCCGGTCATGGTCGAGGTCGAGGGTCTGGTAGAGGGCGAGGGTGAGCTCCACCACGCCCAGGCCCGGACCGAGGTGCCCGCCGCTGGTGGCCACCACCTCCAGGTGCTTCTCGCGGATCTGGCGAGCCACGGCTTCGAGTTCAGCGGTGCTCAGGCCGTGCAGCTGATTGGGATGGCTCAGCTCGCTCAGATGCATGCCCGTCCTTGCTTCCAGGTGGCCAATCTACGGGGTTCGCCCCGAGACACGGCGGCGGATGCCACCGTTCCGGGGTCGGGTTGCGACACTGGGGCGATGACCACGGCCGACGACGACGCCTTCCCGGGGGCGACCGCCTACCTGCAACGGATCCTGCGGGCCCGGGTGTACGACGTGGCGATCGAATCCCCCCTCGATCCCGCCCCCAACCTCTCCCGACGGCTCCACAACCAGGTGCTGCTCAAGCGGGAGGATCTTCAGCCCGTGTTCAGCTTCAAGCTGCGCGGGGCCTACAACAAGATGGCCGGCCTGGAACGCCCGGAGCTCGACCGGGGGGTGATCGCCGCCAGCGCCGGCAACCACGCCCAGGGGGTGGCCCTGGCGGCTCAGCGGCTGGGATGCACCGCCGTGATCGTGATGCCGGTCACGACCCCGGAGATGAAGGTGCGCTCCGTGGCGGCGCGGGGGGCCGAGGTGGTGCTCCACGGTGACACCTACGACGAGGCCTGCGAGGAAGCCCACCGCCTGCAGCGCCAGAGGGGACTCACCTTCATCCATCCCTTCGACGACCCCGACGTGATCGCCGGCCAGGGCACGATCGGCCTGGAGATCCTGCGCCAGTGCTCCGATCCCCCGGATGCGATCTACGTGGCGGTGGGCGGCGGCGGGCTGATCGCGGGGATCGGCGCCTACGTCAAGAGCCTCTGGCCCCGGGTGGAGGTGATCGGTGTCGAGCCGAGCGATGCCGACGCCATGACCCGCTCGCTGGCGGCGGGGGAGCGGGTGCGACTGGAGCAGGTGGGTCTGTTCGCCGACGGGGTGGCCGTGCGCCAGGTGGGCGAGCACACCTTCGCCCTGGCCCAGCGCTGCGTCGACCGCATGGTCACGGTGGACACCGACGAGATCTGCGCCGCCATCAAGGACGTGTTCGAGGACACCCGCTCGATCCTCGAACCGGCCGGTGCCCTCTCGGTGGCCGGGATGAAGAAGGACGTGGCCCAGAGGCAGCTCCGGGACCGCACCCTGGTGGCGGTGGCCTGCGGCGCCAACATGAACTTCGACCGGCTGGCCTTCGTCGCCGAGCGGGCCGAGCTGGGCGAGGAGCGTGAAGCCCTGCTGGCGGTGGAGATTCCGGAGAAGCCCGGCAGCCTGGCGCGGTTCTGCGCCGTCCTCGGCCAGCGCAGCCTCACCGAGTTCAGCTATCGCCTCGCCGACCCCCGGCTGGCCCACATCTTCGTGGGGGTGCAGATCAGCGGCCACCAGGACACCCGCCAGCTGATGGACGCGCTGGAATCCCAGGGCTTTCCCTGCCTCGACCTGAGCGGCGACGAGCTGGCCAAGCTCCACCTCTGCCACATGGTGGGCGGCCGGCTGCCGGCCAGTGCGGGGGCGGCCCTGAGCCAGGGGGAGGAGCGGCTGTATCGCTTCGTGTTCCCGGAGCGGCCCGGGGCCCTGATGGCCTTCGTGAACGCCCTGCATCCCAACTGGAACATCAGCATCTTCCACTACCGCAACCACGGCGCCGACGTCGGCCGCATCGTGGTCGGGGTGCAGGTGCCCCCGGGGGAGCTGGAGGCCTGGCAGGCCTTCCTCGCCGATCTCCCCTACCAGCACTGGGAGGAGACCGACAATCCGGCCTACCGGCTGTTCCTCGGTGAGGTGGGCCGGCCCCTGCACCGTGCGGGCGGGCTGGTGGGGGTCTGAGGCCTGCGATACGTTGCCGCCACGCCGTGCCGGACGTCCCCATGGCTGAGCCCGATCCCCTGCCCACCGACGGCGAGCCCTCAGGCAGCGAGCCCTCCGCGGCGGCCACCCCGGGGCTGTCGCTGCCAGCCCGGCTCGAGGCGATTCTCTATCTGAAGGGGCGTCCCCTGGAGCTGGGCGAGCTGGCCGCCATCGCCGGCATCGCCCGCGACGAGACGGAGCTGGCCCTGATCACCCTGATGGCCGACTACGCCCACCGCGACACCGCCCTGGAGATCCACCAGGAGGGCCAGCACTACGCCCTGCAGCTGCGCGCCGGCCTGGGAGATCTGGTCCAGAACCTGCTGCCCGTCGACCTCTCCGTCGCCGCCCTGCGGACCCTGGCCACCATCGCCCTCAAGAAGCGTCTGCTGCAGTCGGAGCTGGTGGAGCTGCGCGGCTCGGGGGCCTACGACCACATCCGGGAGCTCCTGGCCCAGGATTTCATCGAACGCCGCCGCCAGAGCGACGGCCGCTCCTACTGGCTGAGCCTGAGCGAGAAGTTCCACCGCACCTTCTCCCTCAAGGCCGATGATCTGGCCGCCCTGGGCTCACGCCTGGCGACCGGCCAGACGGCAGGGACCCCGCCGCCACCCGACGAGGAACCGGATCCATAGAGTTGGCCGAAGCGTTGGCGCAAGCCTGCAGCCCCATTTCCCGACCCCTTCCATGAGCATCTTCGTCTTCCTGCTCCAGGTGCTGGCCCAGACCCTGAGCATCTACCTGCTGGTGCTGCTGGTCCGGGTGCTGCTCAGCTGGTTCCCCAACCTCGACTGGAGCAACCCGGTGCTCTCCAGCGTCAGCGCCATCACCGACCCTTACCTCAACGCCTTCCGGGGCCTGATTCCGCCCCTCGGCGGCATCGACCTCTCGGCCCTGGTGGCCTTCATCGCCCTGCAGCTGGCCCAGAGCCTGCTGGGGGCCTCCATCGCCACCCTCTCCGGCGGCCTGCCCTACTGAGGTTCGGCGGCCGGGGACGCCGCCAGGGCCTCCTCCAGCGGCAGGAGCTCGTCGTCGACGCCGGCTCGTGTACGCACCGGGGCACTGAAGCCCCGGGCCTTGACGCTGCGGCTGCCCAGGGGGCCGGGGGTGCCGGCGGGCACCGCCAGCCGCAGAGCAAAGCTGGAGCGGCCGGGGGGCACATCGCCGATCGAACCCACCCGGGTTCGGTTCGGCAGCACCGGCTCGCCGCTGGCATCGAGGATCAGGCCGAACACATCGGTGTCAACCACAGCCTTCGACCCCGGGTTGACCACCACACCGCGCAGGGCCCAGCAGGTGGCGCCGCTGGATCGGGCCAGGGTCGGCTGGGTGCCGAGGTCATCGGCGGGGCAGGGCTCCAGCACCACCTCCGACACCGTCAGGTCGGTGGCGCCCGCCAGGGCGGGAGCGCCGAACAGCACCAGCAGCACCAGGGACAGACGTACCAGCAGCCGGGCTCCCGCCACGGCCAGGTTCGCGGGCCCGATCCTGCACAAGGCCCTGGACGGGATTCCTGGCCCTGCAACGACGGTCCTGAGCTGAGTCACCGCCGGTCGCCGCTGCCTGCGATCACGTTACGGGCCGCGCGGTCGGCCAGCTTGGTCAGGTTGGCGCCGGCCACGTCGTCGAGGTCGAGCCCCAGCTCCGTGGCCAGCTGCGCCACGTACCAGAGCACGTCCCCCAGCTCAAGCCGCAGGTCGTCGCGGACCTCGGGGCCGAACAGCCCGCCCCGGTCCCGCAGCACCTTCTTCACCTTGTCGGCCACTTCGCCGGCCTCCCCGCACAGGCCCAGGGTGGGATAAAGAATGTTGCTGCCGGCATCGGGATAGCGAGCCGTCTCACGGGAGCGTTGCTGGTAGTCGTGAAAGTCCATATCAAGCGCGCTCCGGGCAAGCCCGGATGGTAGTTTCCGGCCCTGTACTCGGTCGTTCCATGGCCCCCAGCGATCTCATGCGTCGCACAAAGATCGTGGCCACGATCGGGCCCGCCACCGAGTCGCCCGAGGTGCTGCGGCAGCTGATCGCCGCCGGCGCCACCACCTTCCGTCTCAATTTTTCCCACGGCGACCACAGCGATCACGCCGATCGGATCGCCACCATCCGCCAGGTGGCCCACGAACTGGGTGTCCACATCGGCATCCTCCAGGATCTGCAGGGCCCCAAGATCCGCCTGGGCCGCTTCCAGGCCGGTCCGATCACCCTGGCCAAGGGTGATCCCTTCTCGCTCACCTCCCGCGCCGTCAACTGCGACAACACCATCGCCACCGTCACCTACGACCGGCTGGCGGATGAGGTGACCAGCGGCAGCCGCA
This sequence comes from uncultured Cyanobium sp., assembly GCA_964492645.1. GTDB lineage: Bacteria > Cyanobacteriota > Cyanobacteriia > PCC-6307 > Cyanobiaceae > Cyanobium. The sequence goes on from CAZBMT010000015.1 coordinate 5,563, forward strand.
TCCTGCTGGACGACGGAAGGGTGGAGATGGTGGTGGTGGAGGTGGACGGCCCCGGGCAGACCCTCCAATGCCGGGTCACCGTCGGCGGGGTGCTCTCCAACAACAAGGGGGTGAACTTCCCCGACGTCCAGCTCTCGATCCGGGCCCTGACCCCCAAGGACCGCCGCGACCTGGCCTTCGGCCTGCAGCAGGGCGTCGACTGGGTCGCCCTCAGCTTCGTGCGCAACCCCTCCGACATGCTGGAGATCCGGGAGCTGATCCGCAGCCAGGGCCACAACACGCCGGTGGTGGCCAAGATCGAGAAGTTCGAGGCCATCGACGCCATCGACGCGATCCTGCCCCTCTGCGACGGGGTGATGGTGGCCCGTGGCGACCTCGGGGTGGAGATGCCGGCCGAGGAAGTGCCGCTGCTGCAGAAGGAGCTGATCCGCAAGGCCAACAGTCTCGGCATTCCGATCATCACGGCCACCCAGATGCTGGATTCGATGGCCTCCTGCCCCCGGCCCACCCGGGCCGAGGTGAGCGATGTGGCCAACGCCATCCTCGACGGCACCGACGCGGTGATGCTCTCCAACGAGACGGCCGTCGGCGACTACCCCGTGGAGGCGGTGGCCACCATGGACCAGATCGCCCGCCGCATCGAGCGCGACTATCCCCAGCGGGTGCTCGACAGCCACATGGCCACCACCATCCCCAACGCCATCTGCCAGGCGGTGAGCAGCATCGCCCGCCAGCTCAACGCCGCGGCGATCCTGCCCCTCACCAAGACCGGCTCCACGGCCCGCAACGTCAGCAAGTTCCGCCCCAGCACCCCGATCCTGGCGATCACCTCCGATGTGACGGTGGCCCGCCAGCTGCAGCTGGTGTGGGGGGTCAATCCGCTGCTGATCCAGGACGAATCCAGCAGCAGCCGCACCTTCGGCATCGCCATGGCCACCGCCCAGCAGCTGGGCCTCCTGGGCGCCGGTGATCTGGTGGTCCAGACCGCCGGCACCCTGGAGGGGGTGAGCGGCTCCACCGACCTGGTCAAGGTGGGCATCGTCTCGGCCGTCATGGGTCGTGGGGTCGGCATCGGCAGCGGCACCGTCAGCGGCAAGGTGCGGCTGGCCAGCTCACCCGAGGACGCGGCCCGCCTGGAGGCCGGCGAGATCCTGGTGGTGCGCGAGACCAGCGCCGCCTACCTGGAGGCGATCCGCAAGGCCCGCGGGGTGATCGCCGAGGAGGAGGGCCGCCAGAGCCACGCCGCCGTGATCGCCCAACGCCTGGGCGTTCCCGTGATCGTCGGCGTGGCCAACGCCACCCTTGAGCTGCGCATGGGCGAGGTGGTCACTCTCGAGATTCAGGAGGGTGTGGTCCACCGCGGTCCCCGCAGCTCCCACCCTTCGGCGGTGCCCTCCTTCCTCTAGAACCGAAGCCTCTCCGGCTGCGCCGCCATGGCCTCCAAGCTGCCCCTGAGCGAGACGGTGTCCATGGCGCTGCTGACGCTGCGCTCCAACCGTCTGCGCAGCCTTCTCACCATGCTCGGCATCGTGATCGGCAACGCTTCGGTGATCACCCTGGTGGGAGTTGGGCGCGGCGCCCAGAACCTTGCCGAAAGCCAGCTCAGCACCCTCGGCGCCAACGTGCTGTTCGTGGTGCCCGGCAACAACGACACCCGGAGACAGGGGATCGAGACCCCCCGCACCCTGGTGCTGGAGGACGCCAAGGCGATCGCCGAGCAGGTGCCGAGCGTGAGCCGCGTCGCGCCCCAGATCACCCTCAACGAAGTGGCCCAGGCGGGGGGGTTCAGCTCCACGGTCTCGGTGTCGGGGGTGACGCCGGACTTCCTGACGGTCCGCAGCTTCGAGGTGGCCCGCGGGCGCTTCATCGACCAGCGGGATGTGCAGGGCGCCCGCAACGTGGTGGTGATCGGGCCTGACCTGCAGGAGAAGCTGATTCCCACGGGGGAGGCCCTGGGCCGCCAGCTGCGCATCCGTGACAAGTCCTTCGAGGTGATCGGCATCCTGGAGCCAAAGGGGGCGGTGTTCGGCTCCAACCAGGACGAGAACGCCTACATCCCCCTCACCACGATGGTGAGCCAGCTGAGCGGAAGGGATCCCACCTTCGGCATCAGCCTCACCTTCATCAGCGTCGAGGCGAAGGATGAGGCCAGCACCGGAGCGGCCGCCTTCCAGATCACCAACCTGCTGCGCCAGCGGCACCGCATCCTGCGGGAGGACGACTTCGCCGTCCGCTCCCAGAAGGATGCCCTCACGATCGTGGGAACGATCACCGGCGGGCTCACCCTGATGCTCGGTGCCATCGGCGCCGTGTCCCTGCTGGTGGGCGGCATCGGCATCATGAACATCATGCTGGTGTCGGTGAGTGAACGCACCGAGGAGATCGGCCTGCGCAAGGCCCTGGGTGCCCGCAGCAGCGACGTCCTGCTCCAGTTCCTGGTGGAATCCCTGGTGCTGGCCAGCCTCGGCGGGGTGATCGGCAGTGCCCTGGGCCTGGGTACCGTCGGACTGGTGGCAGCGTTCACCCCCCTGCCGGCCACCATCGAGGCTGGCACCGTGCTGCTGACGGTGGGGCTGTCCGGCTCGATCGGGCTGTTCTTCGGGGTGGTGCCGGCGCGCCGGGCGGCCCGGCTGGACCCGATCGCAGCCCTCAGGAGTCTGTGAGGGGCTGGCAGCACAGGCCATAGCCCTGCCTTCGCCCAACGGGAGCAGAAGAAAAGATTAAGAGTGGCAATCCGTCGCCTTCGTCACCGAATCCCCACAGCCGCGATGGCTTGATGGTATGGACGTCGCCACATGAAGGTGTTGGATCAACTGGCCCGGACGGAACAGGTGGATTGCGGCTACCGGAATGGCTCCGACCGCATGGTGATCCTGCGCTGCATCGGCCCGGATCAGTTCTTCCTCGAACGGGTCGTCTTTCCTTTCGAACTCCTGACCTTTCAGTGTCCGGACAGGAGCGAGGTGGAGATCTGGACCCACGGTCTGGGCGGTCCGGAACTGCTCGAATCGATCGAAGCCCGTGAACTGATCATGGAATCGGCCCCGGTGCCCGAGGCCGCCGCCGCCGGCATCGAGCTCAACCCCTGGCTCCAGGCCAGCTGAGCCGTCCGCGCCGACGGTCCCAGGCCCCCGGAGCCGGGCGCCGCGCTCTTAAGGTTGTTCAAAAGCTTCACAACCATGAATCAGCGCTGGCGTGTCCTTGCCCTGTGGCTGTTGCCGGTCGCCGTGGCTCTGTTCCTGGGCTGGCAGTTGCTGAGTGCCGGGGGGCGTCTGGCCCCCGCCGGCAGCGGCGGCGACACCACAGCGCCCCGCAATGCGGCGGTGGCCCGGATGAGCTACGGCCGCTTTCTCGATTACGTGGAGGCGGGTCGCGTCACCGCCGTCGACATCTTTGACGGGGGTCGCACCGCCGTGATCGAGGCGGTGGATCCCGACCTCGACAACCGCGTCCAGCGACTGAGGGTTGATCTGCCTGGCGTGGCGCCGGAGCTGATCAACAAGCTCAAGGATCAGGGCATCAGCTTCGATGTCCATCCTCCCAAGGCCACCCCGCCGGCCCTCGGCCTGCTGGGCAATCTGCTCTTCCCGTTGCTGCTGATCGGCTCGCTGATCTTTCTGGCCCGCCGCTCCTCCGGCATGCCCGGCGGCCCCGGCCAGGCGATGCAGTTCGGCAAGTCCAAGGCTCGCTTCGCCATGGAGGCCGAAACCGGCGTCAAATTCGATGACGTGGCCGGGGTTGAGGAGGCCAAGCAGGATCTCCAGGAGGTGGTCACCTTCCTCAAGACCCCCGAGCGCTTCACCTCGGTGGGGGCCAAGATCCCCCGCGGCGTGCTGCTGGTCGGCCCTCCCGGCACCGGCAAGACCCTGCTGGCCAAGGCGATCGCCGGTGAGGCCGGTGTTCCCTTCTTCTCCCTCTCCGGTTCGGAGTTCGTCGAAATGTTCGTCGGGGTCGGCGCCAGCCGGGTCCGCGACCTGTTCAAGCGGGCCAAGGAGAACAGCCCCTGTCTGATCTTCATCGACGAGATCGACGCCGTGGGCCGTCAGCGCGGCGCCGGCATCGGCGGCGGCAACGACGAGCGGGAGCAGACCCTCAACCAGCTGCTCACCGAGATGGACGGTTTCGAGGGCAACAGCGGCATCATCATCATCGCCGCCACCAACCGCCCGGACGTCCTCGATTCAGCCCTGATGCGCCCCGGCCGCTTCGACCGCCAGGTGCAGGTCGACGCCCCCGACATCAAGGGAAGGCTCTCGATCCTCAGGGTGCACAGCCGCAACAAGAAGCTGGCCGACGACGTCTCCCTCGAGATGATCGCCCGCCGCACCCCCGGCTTCACCGGCGCCGACCTGGCCAACCTGCTCAATGAGGCGGCGATCCTCACCGCCCGCCGGCGCAAGGAGGCCACCGGCCTGGCCGAGATCGACGACGCCGTCGATCGGATCATCGCCGGCATGGAGGGGAAACCACTCACCGATGGCCGCAGCAAGCGACTGATCGCCTACCACGAAGTGGGCCATGCCCTGGTGGGCACCCTGGTGAAGCAGCACGATCCGGTTCAGAAGGTCACCCTGATCCCCCGTGGTCAGGCCCAGGGCCTCACCTGGTTCGCCCCCGACGAGGAGCAGATGCTGGTCAGCCGCGCCCAGCTGCGGGCGAGGATCATGGGCGCCCTGGGCGGCCGAGCCGCCGAGGATGTGGTGTTCGGCCACTCGGAGATCACCACCGGTGCCGGCGGCGACATCCAGCAGGTGGCCTCCATGGCCCGCCAGATGGTGACCCGCTTCGGCATGAGCGACCTGGGCCCGATGTCCCTGGAGGCCGGCAATCAGGAGGTGTTCCTGGGCCGCGACCTGATGACCCGCAGCGATGTCTCCGATGCCATCGCCCACAGGATCGACGAGGCCGTCCGGCAGATCGTCCAGAGCTGCTACGCCGACACCGTCAAGCTGGTGGCCGAACACCGTGCCTGCATGGACCGGCTGGTGGAACTGCTGATCGAAAAGGAAAGCCTCGATGGCGACGAGTTCCGGCTGATCGTCTCCGAGTTTGCCTCGATTCCCGACAAAGACCGCTTCTCCCCCCTGCTCACCGCAGCGGATCTGGTCGCCTCGCCCCATCAGGAACAGGCCATCGCCGAGACCAGCGAAGCCTCCTGAAGATTGGCATTTCTCCATGAAAACGGCCTGCTTTGGCAGGCCGTTTTTTGTGTCTTTGTTCTGCAGGTGTGCTTAAATTTTCGGCTTAGACTGGGCGAACGGGCCGCTTCTCGATCACCTTGTCGATCAGGCCATAGGCCATTGCCTCGGCCGGGGACATGAAGAAATCACGGTCGGTGTCGATCTGGATTTGCTCCAGGTTCTGGCCGGTGCGACTGGCCAGTTCGCGATTGAGCTTATCCTTGAGATAGAGGATCTCATCCGCCTGGATGCGGATGTCGCTGGCCTGGCCCCGGGCCCCACCAAGGGGCTGATGGATCATGATCCGGGAGTGGTTGAGGCTGCTGCGTTTGCCCTTGGCGCCGGCGCAGAGCAGAAAGGCACCCATGCTGGCCGCCAGGCCGACGCAGACGGTCTGCACGTCAGGTTTGATGTGCTGCATCGTGTCAAAGATGCCAAGGCCGTCGTATACCGAACCACCCGGGGAATTGACATACAGGAAGATATCCTTCTCAGGATCTTCGGCCTCCAGAAACAGCAGCTGGGCTACCACGCGGTTGGCGGATTCCGCCGTCACCGGTTCACCGAGGAAGATGATCCTCTCGCGGAGCAGGCGGGAATAGATGTCGAAGGCTCTTTCGCCGCGACCCGACTCCTCGATGACGATCGGGATCATGGGCTCCAGACAGGCGATTGAAAAGATCCTACCCAGCCGCCGATCGGGGCGAGTGCCTGCAGCGCTAAGGTCGCAGCAACGAAGAATCCAACCGCGTGAGCGCTGCTCTCACCGTCGCCGACAGCAAGCGCGCCTTCCATGGCGCCTTCCCCCATGTCATCGGTCCCCTCTACCGGCGCATGGTCGACGAATTGCTTGTGGAGCTCCACCTGCTGAGCCGCCAGAAGGGCTTCCAGGCCGACCCCCTGTTCGCCGTCGGGCTCGTCCAGGTCTTCGACGGCTTTGCCCGGGGTTACCGCCCCGAGGCCCAGAAGGGCCCCCTCTTCGACGCCCTCTGCGCCTCCTCCGGCTTCGACGGCCCCGGACTGCGCCGCCAGTGCGACGACGCCCTGGCCGCCATGGGCCGCCACAGCCAGGCCGAGGTGCGCCAGTGGATCGAGCGCCAGGGGGAGGGGGCGCCGCCACCGGTGGCCACCGCCCTCGCCGGCATCCGCCGGCCCGACTTCCACTATTCCCGCCTGATGGCCGTCGGCCTGCTGGCCCTGCTGGAGCAGGCCCTGACCGATGACGCCATGGAGCCCCAGGCTCTGCGGCAGCTGGCCCACGAGATCGGCGAGTCCATGGGCCTGCTGCGCGAGAGGCTCGACAAGGACCTGGCCCTCTACGCCAGCAACCTGGAGAAGATGTCGATGGCGGTGGAACTGATGGAGGAAACCGTGGCCGCCGAGCGGCGGCGGCGCGAACGCCAGGCCGTCAGCGGTTCACCTGAAGGCGTCCCTTCAGCCAGCTGAGGCCAGCGCCACCGCTTGCGGATTCGCCGGGAACGGACTCCATCCACAGTTGATCGGCCCGCCGCACCAGCTCCGGCAACGGCTCGGGCAGCAGGCCCAGCCGGTCGAGCTCCTGCGGACGGACCCGCAGCCAGAGCTCGCCGCTGGCGGGGGCGCTCCCCCCTCCGGTGGCCATGGGCTGCCTGCGGTCGGGCGCCGGCCCCAGGAAGAGCAGCAACTGCGGCGAGGGTCCGCTTTCGCCGATCCAACGCCAGCCCCCCAGCACCACACCGTCCTGCCGGCTCCAGGTGGCGGCCGATGCCGGGGAGGTCGTCGTGCTGCCGGGGCCATCCTCCAGCCCCTGGCCCTGCAGGGCCCTGGCCAGCCCCAGCAACAGCTGGCGCCAGCCCTGGCGGTCGGACCCCACGGCCACCTGGAGCTCGAGGGAGGCCTGGAAGGGACCGCTGACCAGCGGCTGGAGCCTCAGGCGGAATGGGGAACGGCGCAGCAGGGCGAGCCCCTTGGTGTCGATGCCGTAGCGGGCTGCCAGGGGGTCGCGGATCAGCTGGCGGGCCAGCAGCCCTCGGAACAGCTGCTCCAGGGATGAGCCCTGGAGTTCCAGCAGCAGGCCGGCCGGCAGGGGCGGCCGCGAGGCGGGCGGCAGATCCTCGGCGCTCAGGCTGCCCGGGGGGACGACGGACGCTGGCCGGTCGGAGGCTTCGCCGCGCCAGCGCACCTGGGAGGATTCCAGCGACAGGGACAGGCAACCCTCCTGATAGGCCTCCAGCAGGGGGGCGAGGGGCCCCACCAGCGCCCCTAGCCCCGAGGCGTTCCAGAACACCCCCTGGCCACTTTCCAGTCGGGGCAGGCAGGCGCTGAACAACCCGCGGCCGGCCCGCTGGTCCGGTCGCAGCTGGTCCTGCAGCAGACGCCGGGACAGCGGATCGGGGGCCACCACCAGCAGATTGCCCACCCGCAGGCCATCGGCAGGCAGGGACCGCCTGGCGCCTGAGCCCGCGCTCTCCTGGACCACCAGATAGGCACCGCCATCGGTGTGCGGTCCCCAGAACTGCCACCAGGTGCGGCGCTGCTCACGCCAGAGCCGGGTGGCCGGGATCTCTCCAAGGCGCTCGCGCCAGAGGGCCGGAACCGGCCGCTCGGGGCTGGCGGGGAAGCTCTGCAGCAGGCTGCTCACCGCCATCAGCTGCTCAAGTCCCTGGGCCCGGGGCCGGGGCCAGCGCCAGAGGGCGAGGCTCGGCAGCAGCAGCAAAAGCAGCAGCGTCGCCGTGGTGAGCGGCAGGGGCGGCAGCGCCAGCTGGCGGGTCAGGCGCGGCAGGGCCCGTGCCGCCAGCGAGCGGCGCAGAGTCTCGAACGGGCGGCTCATGGAAACCCCGGCAGGGTGAAGCCTGGATGGCTGGGGCGCGGCGGCCGGTCCCGCGTTCGTTCCGTCATCGTTGCCCCCCGGCTCACCCCTTTCACAGCCCTGGAGCCGCCATGGGGGCCCCCATCAGCGCTTGCGGCCCTCGCTGGAGCTGGAGTGGCGCCGACGCCGGTCGCGCCATTCAACCGTGGAGAGATAGATCACACCCAAGCTCACGAAGAGCAGCAGGGCGGAGGCGAGGCCCGCAAGCAGGGTGGTGGCGGGGAAGGCCAGCTCAGAAACCGATGCTGTTGTCACCGTTGCGGCCCCACACCACCATGGCGATCGAGAAGGTGAAGATGGCCGCCAGGGCGGACCAACCAAGGGTGATCAACATCGGGCCCGGTTCAAGACTCCGCGCATGTTACCTACGCTGGTGACCGGCAGCCGCTGCAGGCCCATGGTCGTCGCTCCTTCGAAAAGTCCCGCACCGATCACCCAGCGTCGGTCGGCGCCTTACCCCGGCGTCAACGTGATCGTGCTCGACGACGACGTCAACACCTTCCAGCACGTGGTCGAGGTGCTCGTGCGCCATCTGCCCGGCATGCAGCCCGATCGGGCCTGGGAGCTGGCCCACCGGATCGATGGCGAGGGGTCGGCTGTGGTCTGGAGTGGACCACTCGAGCAAGGGGAGCTCTACCACCAGCTGCTCGCCGCCGAAGGGCTGACCATGGCGCCCCTGGGGCACGGCTGAACAGCAACCATGGCCCGGCTGGTGATCACCCACAGCACCTACGTGGAGGGCCTGATCCCGTTGCTGCGGAGGCTGGCGACCCTGCCGGAGATCGACACCATCACCCCGGCGGTGATCACCCGGGTCCGGGGCCGCAGCGTCGGCCTGCGGCTGCGGGTGTCGAGCCCGATCACCGGGGGGCACAAGCTGCTGGCCCGCCGAGGCAGCACGGCCCAGGAGGTGTTCGTGGTCACCCGGCTGAGCCGGGATCAGCTGCAGGAGGAACTGGATCGGCTGACGAACTGAGCAGGCTGGTGGGCGCCACCCGTTCGTAGACGGCCGGGGTGCCGAAGCGGCCGTAGGCCCCGCTGTCGCGGAACCAGCTCGCCCCTTCCACCACCTGCAGATCGCTGGGACGCAGGGCCCAGCGCCGCTCCAGGTAGGCCGCGGCAGCGGCCGGGTCGAAGCGCGGCTGGCCCCAGGCCACGATCGCCAGGGCCAGGGCCCGGATCCGCAGGGCGCCGGCAGCGCTTTCCTGGATCTCCTCCTCCAGCAGGAAGGTGCGGAAGGCGCCGTCGGGCTCCCCCTCCAGGGGGTATTTCTGCAGATACAGCGCCCGGGCCCGGGGGAACACCGGACCCGGGGCGCGGGCCAGCAGGCGCTCGAAAGCCTGCTGGAAGCTCAACAGCTCGCTGTTCACGGCGACGGGGGTACGTGCCCCCAGCATGCCGGGCCGGGCCCATCGGGCCGGGAGCAATCAGGGTGGGGTGAAAAAGGGTGGACCGCCGTGCCGTCTTGCCCCAGTGTTCGACCTGGATGAACCAGAAGGGGAATCAGGGGCGGGGCTTCGTTTCCGGCAATGAAGCCGGTCTACGTTGCCGTCACTGAAGACTCCCCATGTCGAAAGGGAGTCAGATCAGAAAACTGTGAAAGGCAGTCACCAACACAGCAGTCCGAGCCCATCTTAGGCGGGTTGACGGGGAAGCGGCCAGATGGCCCGCACCTCGGCCAACAGGCGCTGGCGTTGCAGCTCCCGCTCCTCCGCGGTGCGGCCGGGAAGCAGCAGGGTGAGATGGCCCAGCTTGCGGCCCACCGCCCCGCCACGCTTGCCGTACCAGTGCAGATGGGCCCCCGGAAGCGCCGCCAGCGCCCGACGGCGCGTGAGCTGCTCGTCATCGCCCGCCTCCGGCGCCAACAGATTCACCATCAGCGCCCCAGGCACCACGGCTTCGGTCGAGCCCATCGGCAGACCGGCGACGATCCGCACCTGCTGGGCGAACTGGCTGGTGCGGCAGGCCTCGATCGTCAGATGGCCGGAGTTGTGGGTGCGGGGGGCCAGCTCGTTGACCTGCAAGCCTGAGGGCCCATAGAAGAACTCGATCGACAGCACCCCCACGTAATCGAGGGCCGTGAGAAGGGAGGCGGCCACGTTGCGGGCGAACACCTCGACCCGGTGGTCCACCGGTGCCGGAAAGAGCACCCAGTCGCAGACGCGGCGGTGCTGGTGGGTCTCGACCAGGGGGTAGCAGGCCACCTGCCCCTGCCGGTCGCGGCAGGCCACAAGCGCCAGTTCCTGCTCGAAGCCCACCAGTTCCTCAAGAATCCAGTCGTCAGGGTCGACGTGGTCGAGCAGCTCCTCCAGCTCCCCCAGGTCGGCCACCGGCACCGTGCCCCGGCCGTCGTAGCCGCCCCGGCTGGCCTTGGCCATCAGGGGAAAGGCGAAGCCGTCGGGGAGGCGCGGCAGCGCCGGCACCGGCAGGGGAGGCGGGGGGGCCACCGGCGGCAGCCCATCCGCATCACCGGCCGGGGGGAGGGGAGGTTCCGGCTGGAGCACGTCAGCCAGGGGGCACCAGCGGGGGGCGGGCAGATGCAGCTCGCCGAGCAACCGCCGCTGGCCCGCCTTGCTGACCAGGGGCTGGAGAGCGTCGAGACCCGGCAGGAACCGCAGTCCCGGCCCCTGGAGGTCCCGCAGGGCCTCGAGGGGGATCCATTCGTTCTCGAAACTGATGGCGCCACAGCGGGCCGCCAGCTCCCTGGTGGCGTTCACGTCATCGACCGGCGCCAGCACCACACTGGCGGCGGCGCGGCTGGCCGGATCCTCGGCACCGGGCGTCTGCACGTGCACGGCGACGCCGAGATCGCGGGCGGCTTCGGCCAGCATCCAAGCCAGCTGGCCGCCGCCGACGATGCCGATGGCGTCGAGCGGTGCCGGCGTGGTCTGGGAAAGGGGGTCCGCGATGGTCTGCACCCTGGGGTCGGTGGCTCGAACCGGTAACCAGCCTGCCACCAGGGGATCACTGGAGCGGATTCTCGGCGGCGAAGGCGTAGCGGAGCAGGCTGAGCAGCAGCACGATCAGGAACAGGGCCAGGCCAACGGTGCAGGCGTAGCTGATCTCCAGTTCGGAAAAGGCCTGGTCGTACACGTAGTACACGATCGTGCGGGTGCTGTCGGCAGGCCCGCCCTGGGTCATCAGGTAGACCTCCTCGAATACCTTGGTGGCCCCGATCGCCGAGATCACTGCCACCAGGGTGATGTAGGGCCGCAGCAGGGGCAGGGTGATGTCCAGATGGCGACGCCAGCCCTCACTGCCGTCGAGGGCCGCCGCCTCGTAGAGATCGGCGGAGATCCCCTGCAGGCCGGCCACGAAGATGACCATGTAATAACCCAGGCCCTTCCAGAGGGTCACGAGCATCACCGAGGGCAGGGCCAGGCTGGTGGAAGTGAGGAAACCGATCGGTGAGAAGCGATCCCCCAGCAGGGCCCCGAGCCAGCCAGTCACCAGGCCGTTCTCGG
>CAZBMT010000016.1:0-4584 GCA_964492645.1 uncultured Cyanobium sp.
TCGGCTCAGGGATCGGCGGGCTGGTCACCGCCAGCCAGCTGGCGGCCAAGGGGGCCTCGGTGCTGGTGCTGGAGCGCTACCTGATCCCCGGCGGTTCGGGGGGCAGCTTCCGGCGCGAGGGCTACACCTTCGACGTGGGCGCCTCGATGATCTTCGGCTTCGGAGAGAAGGGCCACACCAACCTGCTCACCCGTGCCCTGGCCGACGTCGGCGAGCACTGCGAGACGATCCCCGACCCCGCCCAGCTCGCCTACCACCTGCCCGGCGGCCTGTCGGTGGCGGTCGACCGCGACTACGAACGCTTCCTGGCCGACCTGACCGCCCTGTTCCCCCATGAGGCGAAGGGGATCCGCGCCTTCTACGACACCTGCTGGCAGGTGTTCCGCTGCCTCGACGCCATGCCCCTGCTGTCGCTCGAGGATCCGGCCTACCTGGCGAAGGTGTTCTTCCGCGCGCCCCTGGCCTGCCTGGGCCTGGCCCGCTGGCTGCCGGTGAACGTGGGCGCGGTGGCGCGGCGCCACATCAGCGATCCGGCCCTGCTCAAGTTCATCGACATGGAGTGCTTCTGCTGGTCGGTGATGCCCGCCGATCGCACGCCGATGATCAACGCCGGCATGGTGTTCTCCGATCGCCACGCCGGCGGCATCAACTACCCCAGGGGCGGCGTCGGGGTGATCGCCGAGAAGCTGGTGGCGGGCCTGCGCCGCCATGGCGGCGCGATCCGTTACCGGGCGCGGGTGGTGAAGGTGCTGCTGGAGGGCGAGGGACCCCAGGCCCGGGCCGTGGGGGTGAAGCTGGCCGGCGGCGAGGAGATCCGCGCCCGCCGGGTGGTGAGCAACGCCACCCGCTGGGACACCTTCGGCGCCCTGGTGGACGAGGCCCACACGCCGGCGGCCGAGCGCACCTGGCGGCGCCGCTACCGGCCCTCCTCCTCCTTCCTCTCGCTGCACCTGGGGGTGAAGGCGGAGGCGATTCCCCCCGGCAGCCATGTCCACCACCTGCTGCTGGAGCGCTGGGAGGACATGGAGGCGGAGCAGGGGGTGATCTTCGTCTCGATCCCCACCCTGCTGGATCCCTCCCTGGCCCCGGCCGGCCACCACATCGTGCACACCTTCACCCCCTCGGAGATGGCCGCCTGGCAGGGGCTGTCCCCGGCGGCCTACCGGGCCGCCAAGGAGGCCGCCGCCACCCGGCTGATCCGCCGCCTGGAGGCGATCCTGCCGGGGCTGGAGGGGGCCATCACCCACCGGGAGATCGGCACGCCCCGCAGCCACCGCCGCTTCCTGGGCCGCTTTGGGGGCAGCTACGGGCCGGTGCCGGCCCTGCGGCTGCCCGGCCTGCTGCCGATGCCCTTCAATCGCACCGCCATCCCCGACCTCTACTGCGTCGGGGATTCCTGCTTCCCCGGCCAGGGCCTCAATGCGGTGGCCTTCAGCGGCTTCGCCTGCGCCCACCGCATCGGCGCCGACCTGGGCCTCAATCCCTGGAACCTGCCGGCATGAAGCACCCCATGGTCCCCGACCACCGCCTGTACTGCGTCGTGCGGCCCCAGCCGCCGGCCGCCTGAGAGGGTCTGCGGCTGGGGATCTGGCAGGGCAGCGGCAGCGCCGGCACCCCCGAGGCCCTCGAAGCGAACCTGGTGCGCCTGGAGCAGGTCTGCGGACTGGCGGCTGGACACGGGGTGCAGCTGCTGGCCTTTCCGGAGCTCTACCTCACCGGCTACATCGTCACGCCGGCGATCGCACGGCAGCTGGCGGAACCCGTGGACGGTCCCAGCCTGGGGCGGGTGGCCGCCGCGGCGCGCCGTCATGGGCTGGCGGTGGCCTGTCCCTACGCCGAGCGGGCCACCGTCGCCGGCGAGGAGCGCCTCTACGACGCCATCGCCCTGTTCGACCGGGACGGCCGCCTGCTGCGCAACTACCGCAAGACCCACCTCTGGGGACCGGACGAGAAGCGCTGCTGGAGTGCCGGCTACCGCCATCCCGAGGAGGGGGCGGCCTTCACGGTGCAGCCGGTGAACGGGCTGGGGGTGGGCCTGCTCAACTGCTACGAGGCCGAGTTCCCCGAGCTCACCCGGCGGCTGGCGCTGGCGGGGGCGAAGCTGGTGCTGATCCCCACGGCCGCCGACGCCTGGGCCGAGCTGAGCTGCGGCGAACGCACCGACCGGCCCTATCCGGACGTGTCCCGCACCCTGATCCCGGCCCATGCCTTCCAGAACGACTGCTTCGTGGCCTACGCCAACCGCTGCGGCGAGGAAACGGTGAACGGCCGCGTGATGGCGGCCTACCTAGGCAACAGCATCATCTGCGCGCCCCATGGCGACGTGCTGGCGGCCGCCCGGCCCGAGCCCACCCTGCTGATCGCCGACTGCCGACCCGGCGAGTACGGCCCCACCCATCCCGCCGCCACCCGCTACCACGAGGACCTGCGGCCCGATCTCTACTGACGCCGGCCCACCCGGCAGGCTGCGACAGGACCGCCAGCCACGCCGGGGAAGGGGCGGCGGTAATCTGTGTAAACATTTGTTGCGTGTCCATGGCGGCTCCGATTCCCAGCTCCTCCGACCTGGCCCGCTACCTGGAGGCCCGTGGTGAGATGGCCAAGCCCTGGGTGTGGCACCTGCTGCGGCTCAGCAAGCTCAAGGAGGCCAAGGACACCATGGAGCCCAACGAGTACGTCGAGCGGCTCGGGGAGGCCCACGCCGACCTGATGCGGCTCGGGGAGTTCTGGAAAGGGCGGGAAGCGGAGGTGTTCGGAGGCCGCTACCAGCCCTCGGAGGTGATCGAGCCCCTGCCCGGTTCCCCCGACGACCGATGAGCCCCGCCCCGACGGCCCGGCGCTACCCGATGGCGCCGCTGATCCGCTTCACCCTGCTGGCCCTCTACCTGGCCCTCGTCCTGCCCCTGCCCGTGCTGGCGCCTGGGCCCCTGCGTCTGCCCCTGCTGCTGGCCGCCGGCGCCGGCCTCCTGCTGGTGGTCGCCATCACCAGTGAGCGGGTGGAGCTCGACGAACGCGAACTGCGGGTGGGCCATCCCCCCTGGTGCTCCTGGCTGCTGCGCCGCGGCTGGCAGCTCCCCTGGGATCGCATCACGGCCCTCACCCCGGTCACCACCAGCCAGGGGGGCAGGGTCCATTACGTGCGCACGGCCGGCGCCCAGGGGGAGCGCAGCGGCCCCGCCTGGCTGCTGCCCCAGCGGGTGGCCCGCTTCGAGGACTTCCTGGAGCGCTTCGCTGACGCCACCGGCATCGCCACTGCGGGCATCGGCCGGATCAGCCCACCCTGGACCTACCGGCTCCTGGCCCTGCTCTGCGGCCTCCTGCTGGCGGGGGAAGCTGCGGCCCTGATCCTGCGGCCGGCCTGAACGTGCCTAGTTGAGGCGAGAGGAGCTGCCGGGGGACGCGACCAGCAGGCCCGAGCCGGAGGAGCCGGAGGCCTCTTCGCTGAACTCCGGCAGGGTGTCCAGGCTGAAGCGGTAGCCCTGTTGCCGCATCGTCTCGATGGCGCCGCCCTCCCCGAGGCCAGCCTGTTCGAGCTTTCGGCGCAGGGTGAGCACCTGGGTGTCGACCGAGCGGGGACCGCCGCTGAACGGGGGCCAGGCCATCCGCAGCAGTTCCTGACGGCTGCGCACCACCCCGGGGGGCATCAGCAGGGCGCAGAGCAGGGCGAATTCCCGCGGGCTGAGCTCGACCGGCTGGTCGCGCAGGGTGACCTGACGCAGCAGCAGGTGCACCTCCAGGGGCCCCACACAGACCCGTTCCTGGAGACCGCTGCCGCTGCGGCGCAGCAGGGTGCGGCATCGGGCTGCAAGCTCCTCCAGTCCGAAAGGCTTGCGCAGCACGTCGTCGGCACCGGCATCCAGCAGGGCCACCACGGGCTCGGATCCGGAACGGGCCGTGAGCACCATCACCTGGCAATGCAGCTGGGCGGCCAGACGCAGGGCCGAGGTTTCCTCGAGCAATTCGGCGCTCACCAGCAGATCGGGGGACTGCTCCTGGCAGATCTCCAGGGCTTCGCGGGCGGTGGCAACGGCCGCGGCCAGATGGCCATCCTGACGGAGACGCTGGGCGAGAACGGTGCGGAGGGTCGCGTGGGGATCCACGACGAGAACCCTGTGGGGGGTTCCTCCTGGATCGGTCAGCTTGTCCTGGGCCACGGGCATCTCCTCGGCATCACGATGAAATCAGAAGCGGAAGTGCCGACAGCCGATTGAGTGTGCCAACGCTAACTGGAAATGTGCGGACGCGCCGGTGGCGGGCGATGCCTTGTCAACTGTCCGCTCCCGGATGAGGGCCCCGGCACGGCAGGATGGTCCCATCCGCCGGCATCCGCCGCCACTATGCCGCCAGGGGCCCGACCCCAGCCATGACAGCACTCCAACACCCCGACGCGATCCGCCACTTCCAGTCCCTGTGTGATGCCTGCCAGGCCCTGTCCGACCGTCACCACGGCCCCTCCGAACTGCGCCTGTACGCGGACGGGTACCTGCATGCCCTGCGGCGCACGGCCGTGCTGGACCACCATTCCCAGCGCCGGCTGGAGGAGCTGATCGACCGCTGGATCCAGGACCCCTCCAGCTTCCTGGG
>CAZBMT010000016.1:4684-16934 GCA_964492645.1 uncultured Cyanobium sp.
GCCGGCTGGAGGAGCTGATCGACCGCTGGATCCAGGACCCCTCCAGCTTCCTGGGGCCCGATGGCCAGCCCCGGATGTTGATGGAGAGGAGCCGCTACTGAGCGGCCACAGGCTGCCGGGCCACCGTCAGGATGCTGGTGGTTGGGACTCAGGAGGCCAGCGCCACTTCCAGCTTCTCCCGCAGCTCACCGCTGTTGTACATCTCGATCAGGATGTCGGAGCCGCCCAGGAACTCCCCTTTGACGTACACCTGGGGGATGGTGGGCCAGTCAGAGAACTCCTTGATCCCCTGGCGGATCTCCATGTCGGAAAGGACGTCGAACGTCTCGAAAGGCACACCGAGCGACTGCAGGATCTGGACGACGTTGTTAGAGAATCCACACTGAGGCATCAGTTTGTTGCCCTTCATGAAGACCATCACCGGGCTGGCGCTGATCAGGGCGTCGATGCGTTGACGGGTGCTGGCATCCATGGTCGGAGTCGCGAGGGAGAAGGTCAGGACGGAAGGGAGGTCTGCAGCGCCAGGGCGTGGATCGCCTCGCTTGCCAGCTCGCTGCGCAGCGCGCCGTAGACGAGTTGGTGCTGGCGCACCCGGTTGAGTCCGGCGAAGGCACCGGACACCACCCGCACCTGCAGGTGATCGCCACCCCCGGTGAGATCCTCTACCTCGACGGCGGCATCGGGGAGCGCGCGCAGGATCGCGTCCTTGACCTGCTCCGGTTGCACCATGGCGGCGGGGATCGGGGAGATGACGGAAGGCTGGACTCTAAGGACGATCACCCACCGGCGGTCGATCCCGGGGCGGTGTAGGGGGTGATCACGAAGCCCAGCTCCACCAGCTGCTGGTAGGCCTTGCGCCCGCCCTCGTTGGTGGGGGTCATGATCTTCACCACCTCCACCAGCAGGGGAATCGCCACCTCGGGCTGGTTCTGGCGGCGGAACAAGGCCGCCAGCCGCAGGTTCGACTCCGCCAGCAGCGTCAACGCCTCACGCCCCTTGTCATCCATCTCCCGGGGGATGCGGGCATCAAGACCGCGGAAGGAACCGCTCAGGTCGCGGTAGAAGCCCAGCAGGCGGCGGCTGGCATCGCGGGCCAGGTCATAGAGGCGGCGGCCCTCGGCCAGGTTGCCGCTGGCCACGGCCGCGTCGCCCCTCGACAGCAGGGTCCTCACCGAGGCCAGAGTGAGGTCGGTGCCGGCGGGCTGCACGGTCTGGGGGGTCCCCTGGGCCCGGGCCGGCGGCTGCAGGAGCGGCTGGGTCAGGGCCAGCAGGGTCAGGCAGCTGCCGCAGACCCCGGCCAGGCCCCATCTCCGGGGGGATCGGAGGGTAGAAACGGCGGAAGGCCTGGTCACGTCGACGCCTGACGGGTAACGGCCGAACTTTACGGGGAGCCGATCGGACGACCCACCACGGCGCGGGCCGCTTGCTCGGCCGACTCCATGGCGGCAGCCAGCCTGGCACTGAAGTCAAGGGCCGCCTGGCGACCCTGGCCCACCGCCGTCAGGGGGCGGCCGAAGCCGATGGCGGCCCGGTCGCCGGGGCGGGGATCGGCGTGGCCGTAGGCGATGCCCACCGGCACCACCGGCACGTTCACGCCCTGGCTGGCGGCCAGCAGGGCCAGGCGGGCCAGCCCCTGGTGCAGGCGGATCGGCCCGTCCTCGCGGCGGATGCGGCCCTCGGGGAACACCACCAGCTGCTGGCCAGCGGCGAGCAGTTCCACGGAGAACCGCAGGCTGGCCAGGGTGGGGCGCCCCTGGTTCACAGGGAAGCAGCCGAGACGGTGCAGGAACCAGCCCTGCACACCCTTCATCTCATCGGCCGTGACCATGAAGCGGCAGTCCCGACCCGTGACCCGGCGGCCGGCCGCCCAGGGGAGCATCAGCGCGTCCCAGCGGGCCCGGTGGGTTGGCGCCAGCAGCACAGCCCCTTCACGGGGCAGGTTGTCGCGATCGAGCACCGTCAGCTCGCCGAAATAGCCCTGCAGCACCAGATCGATGGTGACCACCATCGCCACCGGGGACAGCCAGGGGCTGATGCCATTGCAGAGGGAACGCTCCCGCGGGCTGATCACCGCAGAAAGGCCTTGTCCGGAGGGCGTCTGCGCCGCCAACACTCTCGATCCGGCAGAACGTTGTTGTCGAAGCTAGGGGCTGGCTCCCCCCTCGCAGGCCAGCGGCGGGCAGTTGGACCTGCGGCCGCGCCCCCGGCGACCGATACGGTGCGATCAGGATCGCTTCAGCCACTGCCGCCCATGGCCAGCCTCGGGGTCAACATCGACCACATCGCCAACGTGCGGCAGGCCCGCCGCACCGTCGAGCCCGATCCGGTGCGCTGCGCCCTGCTGGCCGAGCTGGGGGGCGCCGACGGCATCACCGTGCACCTGCGGGAGGATCGGCGCCACATCCAGGACCGGGACGTGGAGCTGCTGCGGGCCACCGTCCGCACCCGGCTGAACCTGGAGATGGCCGCCACCGCAGAGATGGAGGCGATCGCCCTGCGGGTCCGGCCCGACATGGTGACCCTGGTGCCGGAACGCCGCGAAGAGGTGACCACCGAAGGGGGCCTGGATGTGGCCGGGCAGCGGGACAGCCTCGCTGCGATGGTGGGCCGGCTGATGGGGGAGGGCATCGGCGTCAGCCTGTTCGTCGACCCCGACGACGCCCAGCTGGAGGCCTGCCGCCACTGCGGCGCCCGCTGGGTCGAACTGCACACCGGCGCCTATGCCGAGGCCGCCTGGGCGGAGCAGCCGTTGCAGCTGGCCAGGATCACCGAAGCCACCGCCATCGCCCGGGGCCTCGGCCTGCGGGTCAACGCCGGCCATGGCCTCACGTATCACAACGTCGAACCGATCGCCGCGATCGCCGGCATGGAGGAACTGAACATCGGCCACACGATCGTGGCCCGCGCCCTGGTGGTCGGCCTGCAGGAGGCGGTGCGCCAGATGCGGGCGCTGGTGCAGAATCCCCGCCGCGACCCGCTGTTCGGCGACCGCCAGCCCTGAGGCCCCACCCGCCATGACCCGCTACCACTTCGTCGCCGCCAGCCGCGCCTTCCTGCTTGAAGAGGAACCCCTGGAGGAGGTGCTGCGCGAGCGCCGGCGCAACTACGCCGAGAAGGACAAGGCCATCGACTTCTGGCTCCTGGAGCGTCCCGCCTTCCTGGAGGCTCCCGAGCTGGCCGCCGGTCTGGCCGCCGTACCGAGGCCGGCGGCGGCGGTGGTGTCCACCGACGAGAAGTTCATCACCTTCATGAAGCTGCGCCTGGAATTCGTCGCCGTGGGCAGCTTCGAAGCCCCCAGTGCCTCGATTCCCGACCCGCTGGCCACCCTGGGCTGACCGAGGGGCGGGGCCGGTCGCCGGCCTGACCGCTCAGAACAGGCCCAGGAACCTCTTCCGGGGCTGATCGTTCGGGTCGGCGCCCGCCTGGCCGGATCGGCCCTGGCCGCCGTCCTGCTGGTAACGGGGCTTGCTGTCGCCGATGGTCAGGGGGGCCTCCTTGTTCTTCCACCAGACCCAGTCCCGGATCGGCGGCGTGTTCTGCAGTTCCCAGCGGGTCAGTCCCAGCCCCAGCCGCGAGGACGCGTCGAGCAGCACGTCCAGCATCTGCTCGCCGTCGCTGCAGCGGGCCAGGGCCTCGTTGGTGCGGCGGGCCCCGTCGAGGGCCTTCACCAGGGCGTTGACGCGCTGCGTGACCGGCAGATCCTTGAGGTCCATCGCCCATTGCCTCCTGGGGTGCACCGAGCGCGCACCGTATCAGCACTGGAGCCGCGCCGGCGCCGGCGGGGGTGACAGAAGCCCACCCCAGAGGCAACACTTGGGGGGAAGCATCCTTCTTGATGACGTTCCCGGACCGGCGTCCACCCCATCTCCGTGCGCCCCACCACTGGGTCATCGGTGATGTTCATGGATGTGCGGAGGCTCTGCAACGCCTTCTCGTCCAGTTGCCCGCCGGGGATCGCCTCGTTTTCTGCGGTGACGTCATCAACCGCGGCTCCCACATCGAGGAGGCCATGGAACTGGTCTGGGAGCTGGTGCGTCGCCAGCAGGCTGTGTGGCTCAAGGGCAACCATGAGCGGGATCTGGTGCGTCAGCTCGACACCGGTCAGGCACCCGGCCGTCCCGACCTGAACGGCAATGACACCTACCGCCAGCTGGGGGCGGCCCGCTGCCGCCTCTGGCGCGACCGTCTCGACCAGCTCCCCCTCGCCTACTGGGGTCAGGGCTGGGTGGCCACCCATGCCGGCTTCGATCCCCGCACCTGGCAGCCCGACCTCAACGTGAGGCTGGCCTTCTGGCAGGCCTACGACGACCGCTTCGGCGAGGTGATCGTGGGCCACACCCCCGGGCCCGGCCTGCGGCGGCTGGGGTCGATCGTCCTGCTCGACACCGGCGCCTGCTACGGCGGCGACCTCACCGCCTACTGTCCCGAAACGGGCCAGATCCGTCGGGCCAGCAACCCGACGGCGGCGGGCCGGCCGCTGACGGCCCGGTCCCCTGCCCCGGCGATGAGCCACGCCCTCTGAGCCCGCCCCTTTGCTGACGGTCTTTCGCAGCAACCGGGCCGAGTTCCTGGCCCGCCTGCTGGCCACCCAGCTCCGCCTGCATCCGCCCGATCCGTTCGAGCAGGTCCAGATCGTGGTCAACACCTGGCCCACCAGCCGCTGGCTCGGCGAACAGCTGGCTGAGCACCTCGGCGGCATCGCCGCCAACCTGCGCTTTCCCTTCCCAGGCAGCCACCTGCGCCAGCTGGTCGACCAGCTGCTGGCCCCCGCCGGGGAAGCCCCCACGGCCGGGGGCGTCGATCCCTGGCGGGCCGACCGGCTCGTCTGGCCCCTGCTGGGCCTGCTGCCGATGGTCGCCGCCGCACCGGAAGGGGAGCCGCTGCGTCGCTGGCTCGCGGACAGGGGAGCTGGGCCGACGCTGGAACTGGGCCACTGGCAGCTGGGGCGGGCGATCGCCGATGCCTTCGACGACTACGCCCTCTACCGGCCCGAACTGCTGGGGGCCTGGGAGGGGGGGCAGGCGATCGATGGCAGCGGCCGGGCGCTGCCCGACAACCTGTGCTGGCAGCCCCTTCTGTACCGCGCCCTGCGCAGGGAGCTTGGCGTCGCACCGTTCGGACGCCGGGTGCAGGAGCTCATCACCCGGCTGCGCCGTGGCGCCCCCTGTGCCGAGGCGGGTGGCGCCCCCCTGCGGCTCTTCGGCCTCAGCAGCATGGCACCGATCCAGGTGCAGCTGCTGCAGGCCGTCAGCCTGCACCGGCCGGTGGACCTCTACCTGCTGACGCCCTGCCGCGATCTCTGGCGGCGCTGCGGCGAACGCCGCCGGGAGCTCAGCGACGCCCTGGCCCTGCGCCAGCCGCTCGATGCCACCTGGCTGCTGGAGGCCCCGGACCTGGAGGCCCGCTTCGGCCGCCTGGGGGGGGAGTTTCAGCAGTTGCTGGAGGGCACCGGCGAGGCCCAGCTGGGGGAGGAGCAGGAGCGCGATCTGTTCTTTGCGCCCGCCGCCGGCATCACCCGGCCCCCCCTGCTGGCCCAGCTGCAGGAGCAGTTGGCAGATGCCGAGCGGATCCCCTCATTGGCGCTGGATCCGGAGGATCACTCCCTGGAGTTCCACGCCTGTCCCGGCCGGCTGCGCCAGGTGCAGATCGTGCGCGACCGGCTGCTGCAGCTGCTGGCGGCCGACCGCGGCCTCGAACCGCGGGACATCCTGGTGATGACGCCCGACATCGACGGGTTCGCCCCCCTGGTGGCCTCGGTGTTCGGCGATGCCCACGCCACGGGCGTGGACCTCCCCTGGCGCCTCACCGACCGCAGCCTGCAGGACGGGGCGGGACTGGCGAGCACCCTGCTGCAGCTCCTGGAGCTGGCCGGCACCCGGCTCACCGCCACGGGCCTGGAGACCCTGCTGGGCTGCCGGCCCCTGCTGGAGCGGTTCGGCCTGGAACTGGCCGAAGCGACCCGCCTGGTGGAGGCGCTGCAGGAGGCGGGATTCCGCTGGGGCCTGGACGGCCAGGAGAGGGACCCGCCCTGCCACAGCCTGGCCTGGACGATCGACCGGATGCTGCTGGGCCTGGTGCTGCCGGCCGAGGTGGGCCTGGCGCCCGGGGAGACGGCTCCCTGGGAGGCCGGGGTGCCCCTGGAGCTGGCCGGCCGCTGGCTGCACCTGCTGGGGCGGCTGCGCCACTGGCTGGGGGAGCTGCGCCGGGGCGGGACGGTCAGCGTCTGGGCGGAGCGGCTGCGGCGGCTGATCGATGACCTCTTCGGGGACACGGACACCGCCGCCGGAGAACGGACCGAGCTGATGGGGACCATCGACGCCTGGCAGACGGCCGCCGGCCCCTGCGCCCTCTCCCTGGAAGCGCCGGTGGCGGCGGCCGCGCTGCGGGAGCTGATCGGGGCCGAAAGCGGACGCTTCGGCCACCGCAGCGGCGCCCTCACGATCAGTGCCCTCGAACCGATGCGGGCCATCCCCTACAGGGTGATCGTGCTGATGGGGCTGGATGCGGACCTGTTTCCCCGGCCGGGCGACAGGCCCGCCTTCCATCTGATGGAGGGCCAGCGGCAGCTCGGCGATCCCCACCCCGCCGACCAGGACCGTTACGTGCTGATGGAGGCCCTGCTCTCCGCCCGCGACCACCTGCTGCTCAGCTGGAGCTGCCGCGACGACCGCACCGGCGCCGACCTGCCCCCCTCCGGACCGGTGCGCCATTGGCTGCAGTGGCTGTCCGGCCAGCTGGGTGCGGAGGCCACGGGACGGCTGGTCGTTGAGCACGCCGCCAACCCCCTGGACCGGCGCAACTTTCTGCCGGCTGGCGGACGGGAGGCCCCCAGCTGCGACCGGCGTCTGCTGGAGGCGGTGCGCCGCCTGGCCGGCAATCGGCCGGCGCCGCCCCGGGCGCTGCTGGCCGGAGCCCCCCCCCGGCAGGCTCCCCCCGCCGGCGAGAGCGACGCCTACACCGACCTGCGGGACTGGCTGGTGGCCCCCCAGAAGCACTGGCTGCGGTCCCTGGGGCTGCGGCCCGGGGAGTGGGAGAAGCGGGTCGACGACCTCGAGTCCCTGGCCCTCGGGGAGCGGGAGCGCTCCTCCCTGCTGCGGGGGACGCTGGAGCGCAGCGAGGGGGAGCACGGCGGGGAAGCCCCCCGGTCGGCCGCCGACTGGCTCGGGCGGCACCGGGGTCAGGGCCTGCTGCCGCCCGGGGCGGCGGGCGCCATGGAGGCGGAGCTCCTGCAGCGCCGCTGGACTGGCCTGGTGAACGCCCTGGAGTCCCTCGGCCCCCCCCGGCGCCCCAGCCACCACTGGGGCCCCTGGCAGGCCGCGATCCCCTGGCGGGGCGAGGCCGTCGTGCTGGCGCACACGGCCCAGGCCCGGGTCAGCCACCGGCTGGAGCTCTGGCTCCGGCTGCTGCTCGCCAGCGCCGCTGGTCCCGCCCCGAGCCGGGGGGTGCTGATCGCCCGGGACGGTGACGGTTACGGGCCGGTGCTGGAGCTCGCCGCACCGGAGCCGCTGGCGGCACGGGAGGAACTGGGGCGTCTGGCCGCCCTGCAGCAGCAGTGGCGCACCAGGGGTTGGCCGGTGCCGCCGGAGACGGGCTGGAGCCTGGTGGCGAGCGAGCGCAGGAAACCCGGCCAGGGGCGAGCCCGGGCCTCCGGCACATGGGAGGGCTCCGGCTTCCACGCCGGCGAGCGGGATCGGGCGGAGATGGAGGCCTGCTTCGGCCCCGGCCTGGCGGCGGACGAATTGCTGACCCCGGAGGTCCTGGGCCTGGCCAGCGACCTCTTCTCCCCCCTGCTGGCGGCGGAGGTGGAGCGATGACCACCGCCGGCGGGGGCTCCCCCGGGCCCGAGCGTTTCGAGGCCAACACCGTCAGCCTCGAGGACGGCGTCGTGCTGCTGGAGGCCAGCGCCGGCACCGGCAAGACCTTCGCCCTGGCCCATCTGGTGCTGCGGCTCCTGGCCGAGAAGCGGCTCGGCCTGCGCGAACTGCTGGTGGTGACCTACACCAACGCTGCGGCGGCGGAACTGCGCGATCGCATCGGCCGCCGGCTCCAGCAGGGCCTCACCGGCCTCCAGCCCCCCGCCGGCTGGACGGAACCCGATCCGGTGCTGGCCGAATGGCTGGCGCGCCAGCCGGACGAACCGGCCGCCCGCGCCGCGGTGCAGGGCCTCCTGCTGCTGGCCCTCGAGGAGCTCGACGCCGCCGACATCACCACCATCCACGGCTTCTGCCAGCGCACCCTGCGGCGCCACGCCATGGAGGCCGCCCGTCCCCCTGAGCTGACGCTGGAGAGCGACGCCACCGATCTGGTGCGCCAGGTCGCCCACGACTACTGGCGGCAGCAGGTGCTGGCCCTGCCCCTGCACCTGGTGGAGGGGCTGGCGGCGGTCATCGACCTGGGGGATCTGGAGAGGCTGCTGCTGCAGCTCGATGGCGACCCCGGCCTGGCCCTCGATCCCCTGCCGGCGGGCCTGGACCTGGAGCGCCCGCTGGCGGAGCAGCTGGCGGTGCTCTGGGAGGAGCCCTGGGCGCGGTTCCGGCAGGCCTGGTCGGCCGGGGGCCGGGACCTCGAGCAGGCCTTCCGCGCCGCCGCCGGGCAGTGGCGGGCTGCCGGGGCCGGCGCCACCACGCCCTATGCCGCCCGGCCCAGGAGCGATCGCAGCAAGGTGGTCGACGACTGGCTCGCCCGGCAGCCCGAGGGGGGCAGCTACGCCGCCCTGATGGACCAGAAGGAGCTGTGCTCCTACTTCCACCCCGAGCCCTTCTGCCGTGCGGCCCGCAAGGCGGAGGGGGCGGAGCGGGAGATCCGGCTGCCCGGAACCGGGCTGCTGGAGGCGGTGGCCGCCGTCCGGGAGGGTCCGGCGGAGGCGGTGCTGCTGCATGGCTGCCACTGGGGGCTGGCGGAGCTGGCCCGGAGGCGGGCCCGCAGCGGCAGCATCGGCTTCGCCCAGCTGCTGGAGGGGCTCGACCCCGGCCCGGACGCCATGGCCCCCACCCCCCTGCTGCGGGCGGTGGGAGAGCGCTACAGGGCCGCCCTGATCGATGAATTCCAGGACACGGACCCGGTCCAGTGGCGGATCCTGCGGCTGGCCTTCCCCGGCGACGCCCACCTGCTGGTGATGGTGGGGGATCCGAAGCAGGCCATCTACCGCTTCCGCGGCGGTGACCTGGACACCTACCGGCTGGCCCGCCGCAGCGCCGCGCGTGTGCTGGCGCTGCAGGAGAACCGGCGCTCCAGTCCGTCGCTGATCGAAAGCCTCAACGGCCTGATGACGCCTTCGGGCCTGCCCCGCTCCGGCCTGCCGGTGCCGGCGGTGCTGGCCCGTTCACGGCGGAGCGGGCCCGACGGCATGGCGCCGGTGCGCCTGCTCTGGCTGGGGGGCGAGCGGGGGGCGGGCGATTCCCTGCCGAGCCGGGGGGCGCTGGAGGCCCGGCTGCCCGCCCTGGTGGCCGACGCCGTGCTCGAGCTGCTGGAGCAGGCCCCCGCCCTGGCGGCAGGCGACGGGTCGCCGCCACGCCCCCTGCGAGCCCGCGACATCGCCCTGCTGGTCCACAACCACCGCCAGGCGGAGGGCCTGCGCAGTGCCCTGGAGCGGCGGCACATCGCCAGCCGGCTGGTGAGCAAGGCCGACGTGTTCGCCAGCCCGGCCGCCACCGCCCTGCAGCGGCTGCTCGATGCCCTCGCCGATCCTGCCGATCCCGGCCGCCTGCGGCTGCTGGCCGCCTCCCCCCTGCTGGGCTGGTCGGCGCGGCGGATTGTCGAGGCCGAACCCGCCGACTGGAGCGAACTGGCCGGCCGGCTCCAGGCCCTGGCCCGGGAGCTTCCCCATCAGGGACCACTCGGGGTGCTGGCGCGGCTGGTGGACGGCGAAGGGCTGGCCCGGCTGAGCGTCAGCGGCCGGCTGCTGGCCGACCTGCAGCAGGTGGCCGAGCTGCTCCAGGAGCGTCTGCACGTCGAGCGGCTGGCCCTGGTGGCCGCCGCCGACTGGCTGCGGCGCCTGCGCCTCGACCAGACCCGCGCCGGCGGCACCATCCCGGAGTCCCATCAGGCCCACAGTGACAAGGCTGACGACGCGGTGACGGTGATCACGGTGCACCGGAGCAAGGGGCTGGAGTTCCCGGTGGTGATCTGTCCCTACCTGTGGCAGGCGGGCGGCACACCCCACGCCGGTGGCCACCGGGTGGGCCTCCGCTGGCATCCTGCCGATGGCACCGGCGCCCGCCTCGACCTCCATCTACGTCCTGCCTGGGGACAGGGATGGCAGGCGCTCCGCCAGCACCGGGACGCGGAACGGGCCGAGCGGGAGCGGCTCGCCTACGTGGCCGTCACCCGGGCCCAGCACCTGCTGCTGCTCGCCTGGGGGCCGGCGAAGGGCCAGCAGGCCAACCCCCTGTTCCCCTGGCTCTTCCCCGAAGAGCCCCTGCCTGAGCCCGACGACGATGCCTCCATCACCGGGCGAAGCGACGGGGACTGGCTCACGCGGCTGCAGGAGGGGCTCGGGTATCGGGCCCTGGGGCTCGAACTGCTGTTTCAGCCTGCCGCGGAGGCGAGCACCCTCCGGACGCTGGCGCCGGCACCGGCGGAGGTCGATGCCCTGCGCTGCGGGCCGGTGCCCCTGCGCACCCTGGACACGAGCTGGAGCCGCAGCAGCTACACCGGCTGGACCCGCGCCGCCCACGGTGCCGGCGTCTCGGAGGCGGCCCTCGACCTGGGCCGCGACACCAGCGATCCCAGCCCCGATGGCGAGGCCCCGCAAGGGGGCGATGCGGCCCTGTGGCCGGAGCAGGGTCCCCTGGCCGGCTTCGCCCGCGGTGCGGGGGCCGGGGACTGCCTGCACCGGATGCTGGAGCAACTGGACTACCGGGTTCCCACCGACACGCCGGCCAGCCGGGAGCTGGTGCAACGGGAGCTGCGCCGGGCCGGGCTGGAGGCGGAAGCCCTGGAGCCGCTGCTGCGGGGCCTGGAGCAGGTGCGCCTCACCCCCTTCGGCGGCGGCCTGGGGTCCCTGCGGGTGGCCGACCTGGGGCCGGAGCGCCGGCTCAACGAACTCAGCTTCGACCTCAGTCTCGGCTTCGCTACGGCGGCGGCGCTGGCGGCCGCCTTCGCGGACCATCCCGGCGGCGCCTTCGGTGCCGCCTACGCCGCCACCGTGGAGCGCCTGCCGGTGGCCAGCCGCGGCATCCTCACCGGCTCGATCGACCTGATCTTCACCGCCAGCGATGCCGATGGCCAGGAGCGCTGGTGGGTGGCTGACTGGAAGAGCAACTGGCTGGGCCGGCGGGACGGCGAGGGCAGGCCGCTGGTCTGCGGCCCCCGCCACTACGGCCGGGAGGCGATGGCCACCCTGATGGCGCAGAACCACTACCCCCTGCAGGCCCACCTCTACCTGGTGGCCCTGCATCGCTATCTGGCCTGGCGCCGGCCCGGCTACGACCCCGTGCGCCATCTGGGGGGTTACGCCTACGTGTTCCTGCGCGGGGCGCCCGGGGACGCGGGGGCGCAGGCCCCGGGCGGAGCGGTGCCGGGCATGTTCGTGGAGCGACCGCCCCTGGGCAGGCTCCTGGCCCTCGATGCGGCCCTGGGCGGCCATGCTGCGGCCGGCGGCGGCGGGGACCCGGCATGAGGGATCCGTTTCCGCCTGTGCAGCAGCCCTGGGTGGCTGCCCTGGCCCTCGGCCTGACCGAAGCCCTGCCTCGCCTCCATGGGACTCCCGCCGATCCCCTGGTAAGCGAAATGATCGCCGCCCTCACCGCGGCCCTGGCCCGGGGCGAACTGGAGCTGGATCTGCGGGGCCCGAGACCGGCGGAGGTGAGCGAAGCACCATGGCCGGAAGGGCATCGCAGCGCCCTGGCGGCAAGTCCGCTCTGCCACGACCCGCTCGGGCCGCTGGCCCTGGAGGAGGGCCGGTTGCAGTGGCGCCGCTGGCAGCGGCAGCGACGCGAGGTGATCGGGGCCCTGATCACTCGGGCCGGAGCCCTGGAGCCGGCCAGCGTCAGCGGGGGCCCCTATCCTGCGGCTTCTGGAGCTGCGACTCCCGGGACTGCGCAGCCCCTCGATTCGCGTCAGCGGCAGGCGGTGGCGGCGGTGCTGAGCCACGGCCTGGTGCTGCTGGAGGGGGGACCCGGCACCGGCAAGACAAGCACGGTGGCGGCCATGATCGCGGCCCTCCGGGCCAGCCAGCCCGAGGCCCGCGTCCACCTGGCGGCCCCCACCGGCAAGGCGGCGGGCCGGCTGCGGGCCGCCACCGGGGGCA
>CAZBMT010000017.1:0-2960 GCA_964492645.1 uncultured Cyanobium sp.
TTTCACATCGAGAGGAACCTTTCATACAACCGTGGAGGCGTAAGCCCTGGACGTAGATCCCCCCGGTCGTCGAGCTGGCTTAGGTCTGGATAATCCCCAAGGAAAGGATGCGGCACACCATCCCCCATCAGCACGGCCACCGAGGCACTCCCGTGGTCGGTACCCCGCGAGTCATTTTCCCGCAGTCGCCTGCCGAATTCGCTTGTCGTCAGCAGAGTTACCCGGGGGCGGCGCGGCAGCATCTCCAGCCCTCGTTCAAAACTGACCAGGGCGCTCGCCAGCCCCGCCAGCAGGGCCCGATGATGCTGATCCTGTCCGGCATGGGTGTCGTAACCGCCTTGAGCCATCTGGATCACAGGAGGCGCCACACCAGAACCGATCAACTGCAACGCCAGGCCCACCTGCTGACCCAGCCCTCCCGGTGGCACCACCAACCCCTTGGGCAGCGGACGCAGGGCCTGACGCAGACGGATCAACTCCCGTCTGCCATCCGCCTCGAGTTCCAGGATGCGCCGCAGCAGGGTATTGCGACCGGCCTGAACCGGATCCAGCCGCGGCGAGAGGCGGCCATTCAGGAGGGCTGGTGCCATCTGCAGAGCCACCGCTCTGCCTCCCTCCAGGGCAGAAGAGCCGGAAGGGTCCAGGGCCACCAGGGGGCCTCTGGATCTGCGTCGATCCAGGCCTGCCGCCAGCCAGCCAGGCCCCAATCCACTCGTCGTACCCTTTGACCACTGATCGGTGGCCTTGAAGTGGCTCCGATTCGGCCGAGGCCAACCCACTCCCAACGCGAAAGCCAGTCGCTGCGCCTTCCATAGGGGTAACAGCGGTGCCAGGGCCGGGTGGAGAATCAAATCCCGTTCCAGCGCAGGTCCGTCGGCTATGGCAATCGTGGGTCGTGCCTGCCGGTAGGCCGGATCGCGGTACGGGATCACCGTATTGAGGCCATCATTGCCGCCCCGGAGCTCAAGGAGCACCAGCACCCGATCCTGGGGCGTGGCGGCACGGGCACCCTTTTGCAGGCTCTCCACCCAGGCCGAGCAGGCCAGGCTGGCCGCCAGCGCTTCCGCACCGCGTTGCAGGAAATCACGCCGCTTCATGCGAACTGCCACACCGGATCCGCAAACAGCAATCCCATCGTCTCCCTGGAGACAGGCGCAGGCAGTGTCAGCGTCAACGGAGGGATGGCCGTCACCCCTACGGCGAGCATCTCGGGCGTCTTCCGTGTTGCCCAGACCTCCTCATCGGAGAGCAAGGCCTGTAGCCCGCGGACCCTGGCGTGCAGCCAGCGCAGATTGATCCATTCATCGTTCACCGGCCAACCCTTCACAGAAGGTGGAGAAAAGGGTTCCTGTCCCATCCGCACGAGGTGTAGCCGGGCAATCCGAAAAGCATCTGGATGGCGACTTCCCAGCAGACGCAGACTGCGCACGACCACCGTGATCGGATCGTCAAGGCGACGCCCCCTGTACGCCGGCGCTGCTGCCGATCGCTGCAGCTCCCCCATCAACCAGGGCAGCGACAGCCCTTGCTGGCGCCATCGGACGGCGAGGGCCTCGATCCGTCCGTTCTGAGGCAGCTCTCCCACCAAACGGGGCCAGAGGCGCCGGATCAGGTGCCTGGACGTAGCGGGCTGCTGAGCCAACCACGCCACAAGCGACGGACCATCAAAGGTCTCCCTTCTGCCCAGGATCGTCTTCGGGGAAGCATCGTGCTGTTTCGGATCGATGAACAGCCTTCCATCAGGGGCTCGCCGATAGCCCGTCAGAGCCCTGGCGGCCTCAGGGACGTCCCGCTCGGAAAAGTTGCCTTCTCCAAGGGAGAACAGCTCCAGCAGCTCACGGGCCAGGTTCTCGTTGGGCCGCGTACGCCGGTTGCCCAAGCCATTCAGAGAGGCCTGAAGGGCGCCATTGCTCACCATCGCCTGCAATAGAGCGGTGTAGCTTCCCTGGAGGTTGGCGCGGATGGCCGCCATCTGATCCTCCAGCCACCGGATGTCGGCGACCTGCCGCCACGTCACAGGGAACAGGCCGAGCCAGAGCTGCACGAGTTGATCCTGCTTACGGGACGGGCCAAACGCGAGCTGCTCCAACCAGCGGACCTGAAACTCCTCCGCTTCCCTGACCTTGCAGGCGATGGGTCGCTTTGGAGTTCCGATCGGGGGGCAGACGGTCATGGCCGTGGCAGGAAACGAAAGGACACGCCTCGAGATGACGTCGTTCGCGGCGGATCAGCACAGAGCGGAACTTCACACGGAACCTCTGGCATCCTGATGCAAGGACCGCTCCGCCCCCAGCCTATTCGCTGGTGCCGGGGAGGGGGGCGATCAGATCGACCACCCCTCACAGGTCGGTTCAGCGCCGGCCCGTTAGGGTGCCGATCCTTAGGGTCCTTTACCTACTGCTCAAGATTCGCTCGAATAGCCAGTTGATCAGACAGCGTCATCATCAACTCGCGGTAGATATGGCCGAAAGACACTGCCCCTGATTCGCTCGCAAGGACTCTGAACGGATACAGACAAGCTGTAAGCGGTGGACAGTTGGTTATCAATCATGATGGCGCTTAGTCCCGGATGTCCGTCAGTAAGCCCGGTCGATAGCGACGACCAGAGACCACGACGCTTCGGGTCACCCCAACAGGGGGGCGGACCCCCCTGAGCTCAGATCACCAGGATGGTCGAGCCCTTGGTGCTCTGGAGGTTACGGGCGATCCTGAAGGCCTTGACCGCGGGAAACAGGCGCATGTTCTTGACCTGCTTGCCCCATGGACCGAAGTACCGGAATTCAAAGGGGTTGGAACCGCCCTTGGGACCTTCTGAGTAGTGATGCTCGGTCACGAACCGGATGGCGCAGCAGGGGCCTTGAGGAGCAGCCATGGGAGGAATGGCGTGGGACACCACGACCGTGCAGCCTGGTGCAGGGGACGGCAGGGGGACGCCCGGCGGACCTGCGCAGCCCTTGCCG
>CAZBMT010000017.1:3060-4570 GCA_964492645.1 uncultured Cyanobium sp.
GCCGCTCCGAGAGCCCTTCCGCCCAGCTGGGGTTTCGAGCATCACCCTGGGCCCCGTGCGGCACCACCGTCCGCCCTGGCACAAGCGCAGAAGACAACGACACGCCTTACCAGGGTTCCGGCTGGCGAGTGGAGAGGGAGTTGCTGAAGGCAGCCGGGGTCGGCGGAGCGGCCCCGCGGTGGACCCTGCTCGACACCATGGGTAGCGGGTCTCCACGGATGGCAAACCGCTTGTGGGCAATGCCTGCCAATCGAGGGGAAATCGCGGATTATCTGCTGGTGCCATCTCTCACGAGCTCTCAAACCTGGGCAACCCCTGCGGTGACAGCCGGACAGGCCGATGACCAGGGCAGGGACCGTGCACTCAGGGGGCGGCTTCGCCCCGGAGCCCGCGGAAAAGCCAGCGCCAGAGCAGACCCAGGGCCAGCACCAACAGGCCGCTGAGCCAGGCCTGTGGCGGCACCTGGAAGGCCAGCGCCAGGCAGCTGATCAGTCCCAGCCAGGCCAGGACGACAGGAAAGCGTCGCTGCTGCGGCGCGAGTCGCAGAACGCAGAGGTTGGTGATGGCGTAGTAGCCCAGCACCGTGAAGGCGCTGAAGCCCCAGGTGAGCTCCAGCCGGCCGCTGAGGCTGAGCAGGGCCGCGAGGCCTCCGCTCAGCAGCACGGCAGTCCTGGGACTGGTGCCGGCCGCGTCGAGCACCGCCAGTCCCGTCGGCATGTCGCCGCGGCGGCCCATCGCCAGCCACACCCTCGAGAGCCCCAGGATCAGGTTGAGCAGCACCCCCGCCAGAGCAAGGCTGGCCCCCAACGCCACGATCCAGCTGCCCCAGGGCCAGCCGGCCTCCAGCAGCAACCGGGCCAGGGGCGGCGCCGGCCCCGCGGCCGAGGAGGCTCCGGCCACCGCCACGCTGTTGGCGAGCCCCACCGGACCGGCCAGGCGCAGGGCCGACCAGGCCACCGCCAGATACAGCAGCAGGGCCACCGCCAGGGTGAGCAGCACGGCACGGGGAATGGTGCGCTCGGGCTGCCGGACCTCCTCGCCCATCGTGGCGATCCGGCCGTAACCCGTGAACGCCACGAACACCAGCGCCGTGGCCTGGGCGATTCCTGCCGATGCGGGGTCCGGGGCGATGGCGGCGCCGGGCAGCGCCGGCAGGGTGGCCGCCCCCGCCACGAACAGCACCAGGCTCAGCAGGGTGCTCCCCACCAGCAGGCTGTTGAGCCACTGGCTGCGGCGCAGTCCCGCCAGGGCCGCCATGGTGATCAACACCACCGCCAGCGGCGGCCACCAGCGCACGACGAGCGGATCCACCCCCAGCAGGGTCCCCAGATAGGCGGCCAGGCCAAGGGCGGCGGCCGCCGCCGACGCCGTCTTGGCACAGAGGAACAGCCAGCCGGCGGTGAAGCCGGCCAGGGGCGAGAGCAGGCGGGAGCCGTACTCGTAGCTGCCGCCGCTCACCGGCATCACCGCCGCCAGCTGGGCGGCGGAGAGTCCGTTGGCTCCCGCCAGC
>CAZBMT010000017.1:4670-16600 GCA_964492645.1 uncultured Cyanobium sp.
CACCGGCATCACCGCCGCCAGCTGGGCGGCGGAGAGTCCGTTGGCTCCCGCCAGCAGGGCGGCGAACAGGATGGCCAGGGGCAGGGCCGTTCCCGCCGGCTGGGCCGCCAGGGCCAGGCTGACGTACACCCCGGTCCCCAGGATCGACCCCAGGCCGATGATCAGTGCGCCGCCCAGGCCGGTGGCCCGCTGCAGGCGGCGCTGGTCGGCTTGAGAAGCACCCTCGGATGGTCCAGGCTGCGGGTCCATGGTCATGCCAGCCGCTCTCAGAGGGGGGAGTCTCGCCGTCAGCAGGCCGCGCAGGGTGTGCTCCCCGACTCCTCACCCCCAGCGGCGCCGCCGGCTCACCGCCACGCTGCCGTCGAAACCGGGAACCGGAACCTGGCACTTGCTGAGCTCCACCGCCAGGGGGATGGGGCCGTAGCAGGCTTCCAGGGCATCGAGGATCCGCTCGCTGAAGTGCTCCAGGGTCTGGCAGCGGATCGTGCGGGCCTGCTCCTGCAGCGCCGCGATGCCGCGGCCGTAGTCGAAGCCCTCGCCCAGGTCGTCGCTGCGGGCCACGGCGCCCAGATCGACGCCCAGGGAGAAGTCCAGCTCGAACCACTGGCCGTGGCGCCGCTCCTGCTCGTAGACCCCCACATGGGCCCACACCCGCAGGCCGCGCACGTGGATCGCCTCGGTCACAGGGGCAGGGGGCGGTGGCTGAAGTGCCTGGTGCCGTCGGCGTAGTCGGCGGCGATGTGGCCGTCGCCCCGCAACCGGTAGCGGTAGGTGACCAGCCCCTCCAGCCCCACCGGGCCCCGCGGCGGCAGGGTCTGGGTGCTGATGCCCACCTCGGCGCCGAAGCCGTAGCGGTTGCCGTCGGCGAAGCGGGTGGAGCAGTTGAGGAACACCCCGGCGCTGTCCACCGCCCGCAGGAAGCGGTCGGCGGCCACCGGATCGGTGCTGGCGATCGCATCGGTGTGGCGGGAGCCGTGGCGGCGGATGTGCTCCAGGGCCGCCTCCAGGTCCTCCACCACCATCACGTTGAGGACAAGATCCGAGTACTCCGTGTCCCAGGCTCCCGGCCCGGCGGCCTGGGACACCCCCAGGGCGCAGGCAGCGGCATCACCGCGCAGCTCCACACCCGCCGCGGCGAAGGCCGGCAGCGCGTCCCCCAGGAAAGCCGGGGCGATGGCCCGGTGCACCAGCAGGGTCTCGATGGCGTTGCAGGCCGCCGGGTACTGGGTCTTGCTGTCGAGGGCGATGCGCAGGGCCAGGGCCGGGTCGGCGGCCCGATCCACATACAGATGGCAGATGCCGTCGGCGTGGCCCAGCACGGGGATGCGGGTGTTGTCCTGGATGAAGCGCACCAGGGCGTTCGATCCCCTGGGGATGATCAGATCCACCAGGCCATCGAGCCGCAGCAGCCCCAGGCTCTCCTCGCGGCTGGTGAGCAGTTCCAGGCAGCCGGGGTCGACGGCGCTGCCGGCCAGGCCCCGCTGCAGGGCCACCGCGATCGCCTGGCAGCTGCGGCTGGCCTCCCGGCCCCCCTTGAGCAGGGCGCCGTTGCCGGAGCGGATCGCCAGCGAGGCGATCTGCATCACCGCATCGGGCCGGGCCTCGAAGATCACCCCCAGCACCCCCAGGGGCACGCTCAGCCGCTCCAGCACCAGCCCCTCATCGAGCTCGGTGTGCAGCTGGCGCCGGCCCACGGGATCGGCCAGGGCCGCCACCTGGCGCACCCCGGCGATGGCGCCCGCCAGCTTGGGGGCATCGAGCTTCAGGCGCGCCACCAGGGCCGGCGCCAGCCCCGCGGCGGCCGCGGCGGCCAGGTCGGCCCGGTTGGCCTCCAGGATCCCGTCGCTGGCCGCCTCCAAGGCGACGGCCATGGCCGCCACGGCATCGCGCCGCTCGGCGTCGCTGGCCTGCCCCAGGGCCATGGCGGCCCGTCGCACCGCCGCGGCCCGCTGCAGCAGCTGGGGGTCGGGCTCGGGCACGACGCTGGCGGGAGAGGTGATGGTCTGGCTCATGGCCCCCATCATCCCAAGCGATCCAGCGCCAGCCGCACCGCCCCCAGTCGGCCGGCACCGTTGCCCAGGGCGCAGCGGCGGATCTCCAGCCCCTCACGGCTCACCGCCAGCACCCGCTCCTCCACCTCCCGCCAGACCGCCGGCAGGAAGTGGTGGCTGGCGGCACTGAGGCCACCGCCGATCAGCACCAGCTCCGGAGTGAGCACATACAGCAACGAGCTCAGCCCCACCCCGAGGGGGCGCCCGTAGGCCTCCCACACCGCCAGGGCCTCCGTGTCGCCGGCGTCGGCGCGGCGGCAGAGCTCGCGCGGATCGAGCGGGCTGAGGCGGGCCAGGCCGCCGAGGCTGCAGAACTGCTCCAGGGAACCCCGGTTGCCGCTGCGGCAGGGCGGGCCCTCAGGATCCACGCCGATCAGGCCCGGTTCGGCCGCCGCGCCGCCGTGGCCGGTGAACAGCCGGCCCTCCAGCAGGACCGCCCCGCCCACGCCGGTGCCGAGGGTGAGCAGCAGCACATCGCCCACCCCCCGGGCCGCCCCCAGCCACGCCTCACCGAGCAGGGCACAGTTCGCGTCGTTGCCCAGGATCACCCGCCGCTCCAGCCGGGCTTCGAGCCAGACCGCCAGGGGCACATCCCGCCACCCCGGCAGGTTGATCGAGACACGCGCCACCCGACCGGCCGCGTCGCAGGGCCCCGGCAGGCCGATACCCACCCGGTCGGCGCGACGGTCGGGGTCGATGGCCTCGACCGCCTCGGCCAGGGCCATGCACACCGCCCCGGGCACCGCCGGCCGGGGCGTGGGCACCTCGGCCTCGGCGAGCACGGTGCCCTGCCGGTCGCACCGGGCCAGCTTGATGGCCGTGCCGCCCAGATCGATGCCGATCAGCTGGGCCTCACCGGCGGGTCGGGCGGAGAACGATGCCATCAGAAGCGCAGGAACACCTGCAGCAGGGACTGCCAGGCCCCTTCGGTGTCGACGGAGGTCTGCAGGTTGAAGGTGTCGGAGGCCTTGTAGGTGAGCGTCATCTGGGGGGGCACATCGGAGCGGTTCGGGGCCGCCAGCACCGACATGCTGAAGCGGTTGGTGATGTCCACGCCGATCTCGGCGCCGAGCACCAGCTGGGGCGGCACCCGCCGCCTGGTGGTGCCCTCCTGCTGCTGGGTGTCGATCGCCTGGTTCACGTAGGTGGGGTAGAGGGCCAGGCTCACCCGCTGGCCGAAGGCGTCGCTCAGGGACGACAGCAGCGGAGAGAGAAGCGTCTGGCCCACCACCGTGGCCAGGGCGGCTCCGGCCCCGCCGCCGCTCAGGCCCGCCAGGGAGTTGCCGCCGATCAGCGCCACCAGACGCTCCTGCGGCAGGGGCGGGCTGCTGCGCAGCTTGAGGTTCTCGGCGATGCGGTCGGCCGGCCCGCTCACCGACACGACGACCAGGATCAGGTTCAGCTGGTTGAGGGCTGAGAGGCCGGCCTGGTTGGGGGCGTTCTGCACCGAGGGACCCACGTCCCCCACCCCGGATGGGGAGAGCACGCTGAGACTGTCGGAGATGCGGGTGCGCAGGGCGATGTCGAGGTAGGGCACCAGCCCCAGGGAGGGGGTGAAGACCGCCACGTTGGGGGCATCGGGATCCAGGCTGAAGCTGGTGGTGAACAGGTTCAGCCGTCCGCCCAGCAGCCGCACCACCCCGGAGGCCCGCAGGGAGGGATCCAGCCTCCCGGCGATGCGCAGCTGGCCGGCCGTGGTGAAGTTGGCGATGTTGGGGATCACCACCCGCAGATCCGGCCCCAGCCGCAGGATCATGTCCTCGAAGGCCAGGTAGGGGAAGCGGGGCACCGAGGCGCGCAGGGCTTCGGCGGTGCTGGACTCCACGTCGGGGCCCAGCAGCACCAGGGGCTGCTGGAAGTTCCACTTCGACTCCAGCAGCTCGGGCATGGTGCGCGGCTGGACAGGCTGGTCGGACACCGGTTCGCTGGCCGCCAGCTGGCCCGGCTGGACATTGATCGTGCCGCGGCTGATCGCCACGTCGCCGCCGAGCACGGGGGCCAGCAGGCTGCCGCTCAGATGCAGCTGGCCGTCCCCCACCGCCGCCAGTCGCGGCACCTTGAACGGCACCTGCTCCAGCTTCACCTGCAGGGTCCGCTCCTGGGCCAGGGGGCGGAACAGCCCCAGCCGCCCCTCGCCACCCACCAGCCCCTGGGGCCCCACACGGGCGCTGAACGCCTGCACCACCAGTTGCTCGAAGTCGAACAGGATCGTGGCGTCCACCTCCCGCACCTCCTGGCCGATGAAGCGGCAGCGGAGCTCCCGCAGGCGCAGGAAGCCGTTGGCGATCGGGTCGTCGAGGCTGCCGCGCACCAGCAGCTGCAGGTCGGCGCCGCCCTCCTGCCACTCGAAGGCCTGCCCCCCCAGGCGGGTGAGGAAGCGGAGGCCGTCGCCCCGGGTGGCCAGGCGCAGCTCCAGCCCCTGCTGGGAGGCCACCAGTGGGATCGTGCCTGCCAGGTCGACGCTGCGGGACGCCCCCTCGGCCCGCAGGGCCAGGTCGAGGCCGATGCCCTCGGCCTTCAGCTCCACCCGTCCCCGCTCCAGCGCCAGCCCCTGCTCGCCGAGCTGGCCGTCCACCAGCGCCAGGTCGAGGCTGAGCTCGGGGCGGCCCCCCCCCAGCCGGTAACGCCCTCGGGCGGCCAGGCTGCCGCGCAGGTTGTCCGGAAGCGGCGTGAGCAGGGCCAGCAGGGAGAGGGGCAGATCGGTGAGGCTGAAGCGGCCGCTGCCGCCGCTGAGCGGCCCCTCCAGGCGCACCTCGAACGGCCTGCCGGCCAGGGCCTCGGCCCGGTCGCCCTGGTTGAACCAGAGGTGGCCGCTGGCCTTGAGGTCGGCCCGGGTGCGGGCGAAGTCCGGACCGCTGAGCAGCAGGTCGGCATCGATCCGGGCCTGCAGCCGCTCCAGCCGTTCCGCCCGGCTGGCGCGGCTGGCCGCCTGATCCCGGGCGGCGACGCGCTGCTCGGCCCGGGCCAGGGCCACCAGCTGGTCGCTGACCGTGCCGGCCATGGTGTCGATCACCAGGCTGCCCAGGTCGCTGGCCTGGCCGCGGACCGGGGCCGGCGCCCCGCGCCAGATGGGCCAGGCGTCGGTGAACTGGCGGAACAGCAGGGTGGAGAGCTGGCGGGCCTCGAAGCGGGCCCGGAACGGGCCCCGCCAGCGCCCGGACACCGTGGCGGCGATGAGGCCCTCTCCAAGGGGCTCGATCACGCCCTTGACCCGGTACTGGCGGTCGTCGTAGGCCACATCTGCCTGGATGCGCCGTCCCCCCACCCCCAGAAACTCTGGCGAGAGCAGCTCCACCCGACCGTCGAAACCGAGCGGCTGCAGCCCCAGCCGTCCGCTGCCGCTGAGGTCCCCCTGCAGGGGACGCAGGCGACGCTGGGGGCCGGCGGCCACCGCCAGACCCCGCAGGGGGAAAGCACGGGCCAGCCAGCGGTAGGCTGCCGGGCGGCCCTCAAGGGTCAGCACACCGCCGTCCCGTTCGATGGCGACCCGCACCGGCTGCCAGCGGCGGTCGAGCAGGGCCGTGAGGCGGCCGTCCGGCGTCGGCGCCACCGTGGTCAGATCGAGGGAGCGGTCCCGCAGGCGACCGCGCCAGGTCTCCTGCAGCAGCAGGGGGCCGGCGCCGGGCTGCTGCAGACGCAGCTGCAGGTCGGGACGCAGCTCCGCCAGCGGCCCGGCGATCGTGCCCGCCGCATCCAGCCGGCCCAGCAGGGTGGTGCCCAGCAGGGGATCGAGGCGGGCCAGGGGGTAGTCGCGCACCTCCACCATGGCCAGCAGCGGACCAGCCACCAGGCCCTTGCCCGGCTGGAAGGAAAGAGGCAGCCGGGCCGTGGCCGAAAGGCGATCGGCACCGAATCGTTCCAGCCGCAGCAGTCGATCGCGCCACACAAGCGCCGCCTGCCAGGGTCCGAGCAGCCGCTGGGAGGCCTGGCCCGTCTCCAGCCGCAGGCGCGGGCTGGCCAGCCGGCCGTCCACCCGCAGGCGACCCGCCAGGGGCTGCCGCGCCCAGTCCGGCAGACCGGCGGCGGCGGCGAAGTCGTCGGGATCGAGGCGCCAGCGGGAATCCAGGGCCAGGGAACCGCCGACACGGCCGCTGGCCCGCACGCTGGAGTTCCCCAGCCGGCCGTCGAGCCGTGCGATCCGCAGCAGGCCCTCCCCCCAGCTCCCCCGGAGATCCGCCTTGAGGGGCTGGCGGCCGAGCGGATGGCGCGGCGGCGGCTGGGCTTCCAGCTGCAGGACCAGGCGGCGATCGGCGTCGGCCCTGGCACTCAGGCGGCCGCCCCAGGGGCCGAACCGCCAGGCGCTGGCGGGCAGGATCAGGGCCCGATCCCGGCAGCTCAGGGGCAACCGCTGGGCCGTCAGCGGCGTGGCGCCGGTCCCCAGCTGCCAGCGCACGTCCCGAAGCTCCAGCCCCCCCTCGCAGCGGGCCAGGCCCCGCTGGATCCGCAGCGCCAGCCGACCGTCGGCCTCTCCGGAGAGACGGCCTCCGGCCCGGTCCCCCGCCGGCAGCAGCGGCCGCAGCAGGGCCAGCGGCAGACGGCGGGCCGTCAGCCGGCCCTGCCACAGCTGCTTCTGCCACTGGCCCTCACCGTCCAGCCGCAGGGAGCCGCCGCCCTGGCCGGCGGGGGGGGCCAGGCGCAGGCCCAGATCGATCTCGCGGCGATGCAGCCGCAGGGCCACCTGGCCGGAGAGCCTGAGGTCGAGGGGCAGGGCCGTCGCTCCGGCGCCCCGGACCCGGAGATCGGCGGGCTCGAGCAGGCCCAGGCGCAGGTCGATCCGCGGCGGCTCACTCCCCGGGGGCACGGAGCCCAGCACCCAGAACTGGCCGCTGGCGTTACGGCGCAGCTCGGCCCGGGCCTTTTCCAGGCCGACATCCAGCACCAGCCCGCGCAGACCCAGACTGGCCAGGGGGTCGAGACGCACCCGCGCGCCCTGCACCACGACCGTGGAGGCATCTTTGGGGCCGGGCAGGAAGCGGCTGGGGCCGATCCAGAGGCCGTCGGGCTTCAGGCCCCGGTACGGACCGAGCTCCAGGGGACGGCCCATGGCCGTGCCGACCTGTCGCTCCAGGGTGGGGCGGAAACGGCCGTAGAGGCCGGCGACGATGCGATCAAACCAGAAGACCCCTACCCCCAGGCCCGCCCCCAGGAAACCGACCGCGAGAAGCCCCTTCCACACACGCCGGCGGGCAGGCAGGGGCCGACTGTCAGGCTTCCAGCGCATCCACCGGGGTCGGTCGCTGTCCATGGGCGGCCGCAATATAGGGGGCTTGTCACGCCTTCCCCAGCCCCATGGCCGCTGATCCGATCCTGCTCGTGGCCGGTACCTGGCTGGGTGCCGCCAGCGGGGTGCTGGCGGTGCTCACCATCGCCGGATTCCTCGCCCGCTGGGGCATCCGCTTCCGCCTGGTGGGGATCACCAGCTTCACGGCGCTGCTGGCACTGTCCTGCCTGGCCTTCTCGGTCAGCTACAACCCGCGGGTGAGCGTACCGGGGGCGATCCAGGTGCCGGTCGTGTTCGACAACGGCACGGATCTGGTCATCGCCGCCGCCCCGGCCAGCCTGGAGGCCGAGGCGGTCGCCCCCACCCTCGAGCAGGTAGCCCGCAACCTGCGCGGCGGCGGCAGGGGCAGCGGCAGCGAAGTGCGGGTGCGGCTGCGCCGGGTCGAGGCCGTCGAGCCTGGACTGGCGCGGCCCGTGGTGCTGGCGGAAACCACCCGGGATCTGGCGGCCCGCAGCCCCGGCGACGCCGCCTGAACCCCGGTGACCCACCCCTTCCTGCCAGCGCCCCACCTGCGGCGGGAGGAGCAGCGCCTGCGCCGGGAGGGCATCGACAGCTGGCACGAACTGGCCGGCCTGGATGACGCCCGTCTGCGCGATCTGGCCGCCTCGGGCGAGGCCAGCGAAGCCCGCCTGATCCGCCTGCGCGGCCAGGCCAGGCTGGTGAGCGCGGTGGGGCTGGCGCCGGAGGAGGCGGCTCTGCTGCTGCACGGGGGCATCGCCAGCCCCGCCGGACTCGCCGCCGCCGACCCCCAGCTGCTGCTGGTGCAGCTGGGCCGGCTTCAGCGTCGGCTCACCGGCTCGACCGTTCCCCCGGTCGACCTGCCCCAGGTGCTGGCCTGGATCCGCCGGGCCCGGCAGGCCTCCGGTCGCTCCCCGAACTGACCCTCCCCTCCTGCGCTGCCCCGGCGGGGGTGACTGGAATGGGGGAAATGGACGGAGGCAGTGATGCCCCGAACAACCCGCCTTTCTCCCCCCAGAGCCACGAACCACCCCCTTCCCCGCTGCCTCACCGCCCTCGTCTGCGCCGCCTGCCTTGGCGCGGTGGCGCTGCCCACCGCGCGGGCCCAGTCCGCCCTGCTGGAATCGGTGAAGCAGAACCCGGCCCTGGCCCAGAGCCTCTGCCAGCAGTTCCGCCAGCTGAACGCCCAGGGCGTCTCGGCCACCTCCAAGGCGTCGATCGCCAGCCTGGCCAGCAGCCGCGGCCTGAGCCCCATGGATGCGGAGGTGCTGGCCACCTATGTGATCGGCCTGCACTGCTCCACGGTGTTCTGATCCCCGTGGTCCGGGCCCGGGACGCCACCCTGCAGCTGGCGGATGGCGTCCGACTGGTCAGCCGCGTCTGGTCTCCCGACGGCGAGGGTCCCTGGCCGGTGCTGGTGATGCGCCAGCCCTACGGCCGGGCGATCGCCTCCACCGTCACCTACGCCCATCCCAGCTGGTACGCCGGCCATGGCTTTCTGGTGGTGGTGCAGGACGTGAGGGGCCGCGGCGCCTCGGAGGGCGACTTCGGCGGCTTCGCCCAGGAGGCCGCCGACGGGGCCGCCACGATCCGCTGGGCCCGGGCCCTGCCGGGCAGCAACGGCCGGGTGGGCACCTACGGCTTCTCCTACCAGGGCCTGACCCAGCTGCTCAACGCCGGCGACGGGGCCGGCGACGACGACCCGGCCCTGCCGGACTGCCTCGCCCCGGCCATGTGCGGCCTCGACGAGCGCCTCCACTGGGCCGGCGAGGGCGGAGCCCACTGGTGGGCCCTCGGCCTGGGCTGGGCCCTGCAGCTGGCGGCGGAGGGCTGCCGGCGCCGTGGCGACGCGCCCGGCTGGCGCGAGATCCGCCGCAGCCTCCAGCGCGGCGAGTTCCTCGAGGAGGGGCTGGCCCTGCTGGACCGCCACGATCCCGGCGGCATGGGCCTGGCCTGGCTGCGGCGCGACCCCGCCGGCCCCGAAGGCTGGACGGTCCACCCCGTGGCGGCGGCCCTGCTGCGGCGGCCCCTGCTGCTGATCGGCGGCTGGCATGACCCCCATCTCAGGGGGGTGCTCGATCTCTGGCAGCGGGCCCGCGACGCCGGGGGCGACCCCCGCCTGGTGATCGGCGCCTGGAGCCATCTCGACTGGAACGGGGGGCTCGACCATGAGCAGCTGGCCTTCTTCCGCCGCCATCTGCAGGATCCGCTGTCCCCCCAGCGCCCGACGCAGGAGGCCGCCCCAGGGGCCCACGTCGCGGCCCCGATCCACCTGCAGTGCGCCGCCACAGCCACCTGGCACGGCCTGAGCCCCGCGGCGGCCGCCAGCCCCGCGGCGGTGGCGGCCACCGGCTGGTCGCTGCACTCCGGCGGCCTGGCGGCGATCCGCTGCGACGA
The DNA here is from genome assembly GCA_964492645.1 of uncultured Cyanobium sp. Taxonomy (GTDB): domain Bacteria; phylum Cyanobacteriota; class Cyanobacteriia; order PCC-6307; family Cyanobiaceae; genus Cyanobium. The sequence continues at coordinate 14,358 of CAZBMT010000017.1, forward strand.
GGGTGAACTGCGGCCAGTGGTGGAGGCGGTGGATCCTGCGGCCGGCGGCACGGCCGGTGGCGGCACCGTGGTGATCGTGCACGACCCCTGGCGGCCGGTGCCGGGCCGGGGCGGCCACCTGGGCCCCGACCCGGGGCCGGTGCAGCGCGCCGATCTCGACCGGCGCGGCGACGTGGCCTGCTTCAGCACCGCCCCGCTGCAGGACCCCCTCTGGCTGCTGGGCACCTTCCGCCTGCGGCTGCGGGTGAGCGCCGACCAGCCCAGCTTCGATCTCTGCGCCGCCCTTTCCGAGGTGTCTCCGGACGGGGGAGCCGTGCGGCAGCTGAGCACCGGCCTGGCCCGCTTCGGGCCAGCGGCGCTGGCGGCCCGCGACGGCCTCCGCACCCTGACCCTGCAACCCGTGGGCACCCTGTTGCCGGCCGGCCGGCGCCTGCGGCTCTCCCTGGCGGCGGCGGCCTGGCCCCAGATCGCCGTCAACCCCGGGGACGGCAGCCTGCCGGCGGGGGGCAGCGGCAGCGGGCACCGGGTGATCAGCCTGACGCTCGAGCTGGAGGGCGCCCACCTGGGCCTGGAGCCCCTGATTCGGGCAAACTGAGCCGACCCGACCCCTCCCGCCCATGCCGCGTCCCCAACCGCGCCGAGCCCTGATCGGCCTGCTGCTGCTGCTGGGCAGCCAGGCCCTGCTGGCCCCGCGCGGGGCGTGGGCCCAGGCCGCTCCGGCGCCGGTCGTCACCGGCCAGCCCAGTGCGGCCCTCAGCGAAGCCCAGGCGCGGGCCGCGGCCGAGCGGATCCTGACCACGATCCGCAACGGGGATGCCCAGGCGCGCTTCAACCAGTTCTCGCCGGCCCTGCAGAGCGTCAGCAGTCCCCGCATGGTGGCCGAGACCATGAAGACCCAGCCGCGGCTGCTGCGCTGGGCCATCCGCAGCATCCAGCCCGGCTTCGACTCGAGCACGGTGGAGGCCACCCTGTTCACCAGCGCCGGCGAACGCGACCTGCTGATGGTGATCGACGGCCAGGGCCGGATCGATGGCTACCACTTCAACGTCACCGACCAGCCGGCCGAGAAGGTGGTGCGGGACTTCATCGCCGCCCTCTCCAGCGGCCACTTCATTTCGGCCAGCAGCTTCCTCTCCCCGGTGATGCAGGAGCAGATCCCCCAGGGCCAGCTGCAGCAGAAATGGCTCAACCTGCAGCGCATCACGGGCAACTTCGTGCGGGTGAAGCGCATCAGCCGGGCCGAGAGCACCCCGGAGATGCGGCTGGTGATCGTCAACACCGAATTCAACCGCCTCACCGACAACCTCTTCGTCACCCTGGATGCCCAGAACCAGATCATCGGCGTGGATTTCCCCACCGATCCGGCTCCTCCCTCCCCGGCACGCTGAGTCGGCCCTCCCACCGGCGTAAGCTCCCGGCGCATGCACACCCCATCTTCCATGGCCCTGCCCAGCCTCGACTGGATGGTTGAGGATGCCCGGCGGCTGGCGGAATGCCGTCACGACCATCCCTTCGCCGTGCTCGGGCCCCAGCCCCTTGAGGACGGCGGCTGGGTGGTGCGGGTCTGGATGCCGGACGCCCACCGGGTGGAGCTGCTTCGGGGCAGCGAGCGGCTGGCCATGGCCAACCCCCACCACCCCTGGATCTTTGAGGCACGCCTCGACGCCGATCCCGGCTGCGGCTATCGGGTCCATGTGAGCCGCGGCGGCATCGAGCACGAGCAGCACGATCCCTGGGCCTTCCGCCACGAGTGGATGGGGGAGCTGGACCGCCACCTGTTCGCCGAAGGCAATCACCACCACATCTGGCGGCGCATGGGCGCCCATGTCCTCGAACGCGACGGCGTCGCCGGGGTGCAGTTCTGCCTGTGGGCCCCCAACGCCCGCAGCGTCGCCCTGCTGGGGGATTTCAACGGCTGGGACGGCCGCCATCACCCCATGCAGCAGCGTCTCGGGGGGATCTGGGAGCTGTTCGTCCCCGGCCTGGGCGCCGGCCAGATCTACAAGTACGAGGTGCGGGCCCAGAACGGCCACTGCTACCAGAAAGCCGACCCCTACGGATTCCGCCACGAAATCCGGCCGAACACCGGTTCGGTGGTGGCCGAACTGGGCCGCTATCCCTGGAAGGACGGCGCCTGGATCGAGGAGCGCGATGGCCGCGATCCCCTGCACCAGCCCATCGCGGTGTACGAGATGCACCTGGGCAGCTGGATGCATGCCGCCGCCGACCAGCCCTTCATCGAA
>CAZBMT010000018.1:0-15355 GCA_964492645.1 uncultured Cyanobium sp.
GTCCAAGGCTGCTGCCCTGTGCCTCAGACAGTTACGCAAACATGGGTACCCGATCCGAACCGCTCAATCCCTGATGAAGAAAGGGGTAAGGGGCCAAGAGGTACCCGTTTCAGACTGACAAGGTACCTGAGGGGCCAGGGAAGGGGCCAATCGGTACCGATTCAGGTACCAGGGGGCTCTGCAGCCGGTACCCAGACCGCAGCCAGCAGCAGGGCAGCCAGGAGATCTGCCCAGGTACCCCAGCGGTACCCGATCAGCTCTCAGCCGGTACCCAGAGGGCCTGGGGAGGGCCACCTCGTGCGGCGGGTGTCCGCCCCAGACAGCGCCAACCCAGGATCACCAGCCCCTCGCGGGCGCCACCCGCACGGGAGATCCGGTTGTTGAGGGCGCCGCGCTTCAGGCCCAGCAGGTCGGCCAGTGCCGCGGTCTGGATCGCATCGGCCGGCAGGTCATCCGGTGCGGGCACCGGGGCCGCCGGGGTGGCACGGGCCGGCCGCGGCCGGCGAGGGGCCGGCCTGAGAGCCAGGGCCTCGGCCAGCTGGGCGGTGGTCTGCTCCAGGGCCTGCAGGCGCTCCAGCAGCTCAGCGCCACCAGCAGGGCCAGCCGGGGGCTCAGCGGCAGGGGACAAGCTGGCCACCAACCAATCGCGGACGCTTAACCCCTCGGCCGCGGCCCGCCGCTTCCAGTCGGCCACCACAGCCGGCGAGAGCTTCAGGTTGAGCTGCTGCAGCGTCACGACAGGTACCCGGCAGGTAGCCCGGACGGTATCGGCCGATCAGAAGGCAGTCACCAGTGCCTCCACCAGGGCCACCAGCCGGAAACCGGCAAAGGCGCTGCAGTACAACGAGTTTCAGCGAGAGGAAGCCCGCTCCAGTTCTGCCAAGCCACGCAGCGCCAGCGCACGCGTCAGCCCAGAACGGCTGCATTTCAGTCGATCCGCTTGCCGTTGCAGCCGCTGCAACGCCTCCAGAGGGAGACGGAATTGGACCTGAAGCATGGCCTCGCCGGGCTTGCGGTGGTCCTCGATCACAAGCGGCTGGGGCATGACGAACGTCTGTCGAATGGATGCGTTCAATGTGAGCCCGCTCGCTCGATCACTACGGCTCAACTCAGGCCCAGGCGCTGCAGCTGCAGTCGAACCGTGGAGGCACTCAGAGGAGAACCTTTCGCCGTGACCGTGCCGGCCGCGGCCAGGGCCTCGCTCATACGGCGCAGGCTGTAGCCGGCGGCAACCATCGGCACCAACAGGGGGCGCAGGGCCTCGGCGGCGGCGGTCGCTTTCGCTGCAGCCGCGGCGTTTTCCCGGATCGTGCCGGGGCGCAGCCCGCCCAGCTTGACGCCGCGGGCCTTGGCCGCGGCCAGGGCCTCGCGGGTGCGCTCGCTGATCCGGCGCCCCTCGAACTCGGCAACGCTCGCCATCACCGACAGGATCAGCCGGCCGGCACTGGTGGTGGCGTCCACGTCCGGCAGATCGCAGAACAGGAAACCGCCCATGCCGTTCGCCGCGGCCTCCCGGTTGAGGCGCAGCACCAGCTCAGCGTCGCGGGCGATCCGATCAAGCTTGGCCACCGCAACCACGGCGCCCAGGCGGCGGGCTTCGGCCAGGGCCGCGGCCAGCTGGGGACGGTCAGCTTTCCTGCCGCTCTCAATCTCCACGAACTCAGCGACGATCACGGCGCGGCGATCGGCGGCCAGCTGCTGCACCTTGGCCCGCTGCGCTTCCAGCCCCAGACCGCTCTCACCCTGGCGAGCCGTGGAGACCCGGTAGTAGGCGATCAGTTCCACGGCTCCCTGGCCATCTGTACGAACAGACTACGGACGTTGTGGCTAGTACAGGTGGGTTGTTGCACCGCTTCACAGATCGTCCGCGGACTCCGCGGACTTAGCGGACGCCCCAGGGGGCGATGCCTCCAGGAGCGCACCTCATCCGTACCCTTTGCGCATCACGGCTACGCCCAATGCAAGTCGATGCGCCCATAAGCCTGCTGAAAGGGCTGTCCCCATGGGCGCCGCTGGCCTTGGTGCTCATCCCGGTTTTGTTTCAGACCCCGCCCAAGCGTCTTTGGGCATGGCTGATAGACCAGCCTTGGGGGCGTTGGTGGAAGCTGCCTGCCGGCGTGCTGCCTCCTATAGCCAGCATCCTCACCACCAGGCCACCGGTCAGCGTTGAACAGCAAGCCAGCTGGCTTGCTCCTATCGTTTGGGTCCTCGCTGTGGGGGTACTGATATATGGCATCGACCAAAGCGCCAGAGAACAGGCCCGAGGGCAGCAAGACAGCCTCCTGGCTTTCTCCGCTCGAACAGCGGATCTCTTCCGTCGAGAGGGAGACCGAATCCTTGAGGAAAGGGAACGAAGAGCTCTCGAGGCAGCTATCGCAGCTGAGAGCGAGGAAATCGCAGATCTTGAAAAGTAGAGCGGCGGTAGCCGAGAAAACCAGGGTCTTCCCTGGAGTCTCAGTCATCAGGGGCTCCGCAGCCATCAGCAGCACCCAGCCCCCTGTCCAATGGGGCTTTGTCGTCGGACTGGGGGAACGAAGCACTGGGGCTCCCCTCCGAGTGCCCACACCGAGCTAGGCGAACCCTTCTTGCGCTCAGCTCAGGTCTCCAGCTCGTCAGCCAGGGCCAGCACGCCTCCCAGCACTTCCCCGAACTGCTCAGCCAGGCTGTCCCGCTCCGGTGATCCAACCGGGGCAGCGTTCACCCTGAGACCCAGGGCCTCCAGCCGCTGGCGCATCTCAACCAGCCGGGCATGACGCGGGTCCGGTTCAGGCATCGCTCAACCCTTCCCCTTGGCGCGGCTCAGCTGCCACAGGTTGTAGCCCAGCTTCCGGGCCTCGATCCCGGCGCGGGTGATCCGATCACTCCCAGGGCGGGCGCCCAGCAGTAGGCGTACCTGTCGGGTGGTGAGCGGTGCGCCCAGCTCCACCGCATCACCCATGGCCCGCAGCTGCAGGGCCAGCACCTCCAGCTGCTCCCGGTCATCGTCCGCGGAGTCCGCGGATGCCTCGGACGGCTCGGACGGCTCGGACGGCTCGGACGGCTCAAGGGCCGCGGCCGATGGGCTCACAACCAGGGCGCCGCGGCCGACTGCTGCGAGGGCCTCAGCAGCGGACAGGCGGGCGCCGCGGTGCCGGGCGTAGGCGGTGAGCAGCTCCACCTCGGCGCCAGACAGCCAGGCCTTGGCTCGGTGGGTCTGGGGTTTGATCTGCAGCTCGCCCAGATACTTGTAACCCGTGCTCTTGCTGATCCCCAGGGCCGCCAGCACCTCGGCCACTAGCTGGCCATCGGGGAAGGCTTCGAGGGGCGCCAGATCACCGGTCACGGTCTGTCCGCGGAGTGCGCGGACGGTAGCGGGGCGGATACGGATGCACCACAACCGGCGCCGCTAAGGCAGGGTCTCCGCACCTTCCGCGGAGTGCGCGGACAGCTCGAAGCTTCAGCAACCGCTTCGACCGGATGCCAGCCATGGGGCGAAGGGCCGCGGCCAGAAGCTCCAGCAGCTCCGCTGCCAACAGGACTAGGGGTGAAGGGAAGAGGGCGGGGAGAAGATCCTGCAGGCCTCCAGCCAGGCACGGCGTGGGCAAGCGCCAACAGGGGCCACCAGCAGCACGGCGGCCGCTTCGAAGGCGACCAGGGCAGCCAGGATCAGCAGCTCCGCTTGGTGACAGAGCCCAACAGGGCAATGCAGGTCAAGTTTTTGACAGATTCCCTCGATTGTGTCATCGCTGACTTCATTACGTACCTATTGAAGCCAGGGTTTAAGCGTTCGCACATCGTGATGGCCACCGGCAACACCAAGAGCGGTAGCCGCAAGAAGCTCGACCGATCCTCGATCCAGAAGCAGATTGCGACTCTGCTGGCGAATGGACCTCCCGACGCCGCAGCGTTGTTCGCATTTGCGGAGTTCATTCATGGAAAGCCCTTCCCTGAGCCAGTGCTCACCCTTGCCCAACTCAAAGCAGAGGTGTGTCAGGCATTTGGGTGCAAGACAACTGCGGAACTGCGCAAGTCGAGTGAGTTCAGGCTCGCCATGACAGGCCGAAGCGTGGACCTCAAGACAAAAGCGGATTGGCAGAAACTGTATCGCGAGTGGGTCGGACTACTTAAGTCTGAGCGTGGTGGCACCGGACCTACCCACATCAATGGCATCGACGTGTTGGAGAACTTTCGGCCTTGGCAAATCTTTGGACTAAAGCCAGCCACTGCGACTGCTGATGACATCAAGGAAGCGTTCCGAAGCCTAGCCAAGGTCCATCACCCAGATGCAGGGGGCGATCCTCGCGTCATGGAGAGGCTAGTAAAGATGCGTGATTCGTTGCTGGCCTTTCGCTGATGGCAACTACTTCCATTCCCTCCGGCAGCAGAAAGGAACGCGCCTCTTTCTCCGACAAGGAAACCGCAAAGCTGCTTCAAATAACCGTCGTCAAACTCTATCGCATCTGCATATTCTTTGAGTCGGACCCCGACGATGAATGGGAGCTTATCGAAGGCGTATTCTTCGACTATGCGCCAGGTCAAGCCAAGAAGCGCCGCTTCTACGAGGAAGGCGTCATGGCAATCGCTAAGTATCTAGAAGAAACAGAAGGAAGCAGCTTTCGGGCAAAGATCAATGAGTTCTTCACCCATCACAGGGCGCGGGTGATAAGGGCTCTGGTAACACGACGGATCGTCCAGGTCACTCAGGATCGGACGGCCTTCGAGATCCGTGGTGAACTTCTATTCCTGGACCAGCGGGCCCTGGTGAAAGTGCTTGGCACCAACGGGCGGGGAATCGCCAATACCGTCGCCAGAATACAAGAGGGAAGCGCAGAGGACAATGCCCCGCAAGCCCTTGAGCCGGGCGTCGACTATGCAGACTTTGACGGTAAGGAACGTCGGCACTGGAGCCAGGTCGGCCTTGTCAAACTGGCTACAACTATGCGTATAAGGGGAAAGATAAGCAAAGCCCGAAAGGCATGGGTCAAAGAAGTTGAAAGAGTTGGGCAAGAATGCTTAACGGCACAGCTAAAGTTTATTCAGAGCCATGAGGCCCGCGTCAAGGCCGCCAAAGCGAGAGCACGCGCCAAAGCCGCTGGGCGATGTACGGTTACCCAGGAGAAGCAGAGGGAATCGGACAGGAGCCCGATCGTGCTTGATGTGCACCATCTCTTCGACGCCGCAACACGACCAGATCTTGCTGCTTTAGACGAGAACCTAATTGTTATTACGTCTGCCCTGCATAGCAGCTTTCACCAGTGGATGGGTGGCAATCCATGCACTCCCGAGGACTTCATTGACTACCTGTTGACAAACGAACTGACTTGCTTTCAGGGGAGTGCTTCAACTCAGGCCCGTCAAGAGCAACGGCTGCAGAAGCTGATCTATCAACTGGAGCAACTGCAATCCAGGTATGAGGACTACCGCATGAACTATTGAGACCACCAGCAGTTGATCGGGGGTGCTGACGGTTCAGGGTCTGGGGTCATGGGGACGAGGCAAAAGAGGGAGGTAGACGGCATCAGGCGGCGAGGGGCTGCGATTGATGGGACCGAAGGGCTGCAGCCCATGGAATTGGCACCACCCGACCCCAGGGCGAGGGTCTGTGAGGGGGTGGCGGGCCGTGGTCTGGAAGGGTGGGGCACTTTTGCCCCCTACAGAGATTCCCTATAGGGGAGAAAAGTGCCCCAGTCGCCGCGGCCTGCAGTTCAGTCAGCCAGGAGGTGGCGAGGGCCTCGGCCGTCACCCCTTCAGGCAGGGCCATCAGCTGGGCGCGGTAGGTGAGGGCATCACGGCCGGCGCCGCGGGTCTTGATGCGTCCGACCCGTTGCAGCTCCCAGCCGCAGGCCTGCAGCAGGGCCCGCAGGGTGCCGGTCGCCAGCTTGCCTGGACTCCAGCCGGTGGCGGCCACCAGCTGGGCGCGGTGGGCGGTGGCGGTGGCGTGCAGCTGCAGCACGGCCGGATCGTTCGCAGTGATCACCTCACCAGCAGAGAAGCGGGCCAGCAGCTGGGGCACCCCCAGGGCGACCATGGCGGCGACCTTCGGGCCCAGCGTCACCCGCAGGCGATCAGGGGCGAACGGTTGGCCGGTGGGATCGAGGGCGGCGATTCGCTGCTGATCGTGGCCCGGGATCAAGGCCAGGGCCTCGGGGGTGGCAAGGATCCAGCCCAGGCGCAAGCGATCGCGCAGCCCGTCGCGGTCGGCCTCCAGCAGCTGCAGCGATGGGGCAGCGGTGCCCAGGGCCCAGCGCTCGGACAGTCGGTGGCGCTGCAGGGCGGCCCGTTCTTCAGGGGTGCGGTGGCGGCGACGTTTCAGGGCGGCCGCGGCCTCCGGCTCCAGCTGGGGCGCAGCGATCACGGCGGCATCCTCGGCAGCCTGGGCGGCCTCAGCGATCGTCCGCAGGTCGGCCGCGGCCTGGGCGCCAGCAGCAGGGCAGGGGGCAGGGCCGGGGGCCTGCAGCTGCCATCCCTCGGCCTCCAGCAGCCCGGCGATCGTGGCGCGGTAGGCGTGACGCTGGCGGTTGCGGTGGGCTCCAAGCTCGGCCCAGGCCTGCAGCCAGGCATCTCCGGCGGCCTGCAGCTGACCGAACAGAGGATCAGCGACGGCCCGAAGGTGGCGGATCAGCTCGGCCGGCTCGGTGCTGCCAGAGCCGACCTTCAGGGCACCTCCGGGGCAGCGCTCGGGGGCGAACAGGTAGGCGGGCACCTCGGGGCAGCGGACGCGGGCGAGGGCCTGGGCGGCGTGCTCGGGCGCGATCCGGCCACCAGCCAGGGCGATCACGGCGGCGGGCCTCCAGCTGGCGAAGCTCACCCCTGAGCTGATCGAGGGCGAGACGTAGAGGGCATCCAGTCCCGCGGCGAAGGCGTCAGGGTCGGCAGCCAGGCGGGCCGCGGCCTCGGGGGTGGAGGAGTCGATTACCTCCACCCGGGCACCGGGCACCCGCTGCCGGTGGAGGGCCGCCAGGGTCTGGGGTGCGTTGGTCATGCCGGCCCGCTGCGCCGATGTCCAGCAGAGGAAGGGGCGGCCATCGGCCACCAGCTGGGCCCACTGAGCGCGGAAGGCCTGGGCGGCAGCCTTGGGGGTGCCGAATCCTTCGGGGCAGTGGAGGGCCCGGCCTGCCATGGGGCGATGTTCCGACCGGATCACCAGGGCCCGGCGACCGGTGAGGCGCTCCAGCAGCTGCACGGCCCACTCGGGCATCTGCGCATCGGCGGCGATCGTTTGCCGCATACGGGGGAGCTGATCGGCCGTCGTTCGCAGCACCTCGGCGCGACGATCGGCCAGGGCGGTGCCGGTGGAGAACAGCAGGTGCTCAACGGCCTGGGCCCATTCATCGAGCACCAGGGCGCCGCCGCTCCAGCTGTGGCCGCTGATCTGCAGGTGGGAGGAGGGGCACCAGGAATCCCAGCAGCCCGCCACCCCTTGCTGGCGTTCGTCGGTTCCGGGCACTGGGCACCAGGGCACACCGATTCGTTCGGCCGCGGCCTGCCCCAGGGCCTGACGGTGCGAGGGCATGAGGATCGGCACCCCGGCCGCGGCCAGCGGCGCCAGGGCCTGGGCGATGGCCTCGGTTTTCCCGCAGCCCATTGGGGCTTGCAGCACCACCAGCGGCGCCAGATCCGGCGACGGGATGGGGCAGGCCACCCCCAGCCATTGGCCAGCTGGGGCGATGCGATCGGCAGCCCGCAGGTGGGGCAGGGCCGGCTCAGGGCCCAGGGGCTTCAGAGCCGCGGCCAGCTGCTCCCAGGGCAGACCAGCGGCCAGCCAGTCGTCGGCCCCCTTGTGCGGGCCAGCGGGTACGGTGCCGGCCAGGGCCTCACGGGCACCGGCTCGAAGTAGCAGCCGGGCCAGGCGACGGGCGGCGATCGGTTCGCGTGGTTTGGCCTTGGCGCTGGCATCGAACAGAACCAGAGCCAGCCGGCCAGCCCATGACACCCCAGCCAGATCCGGCAGCAGCTCCAGGGGTCCGGTGCGGCGGCCGTTGATGCCTTCGGATCCGGTGCGCTTGGCGCCGGAATCCACCCCAGGCAGGGCGACGGCCGGGACGCCAGCAGACAGCAGAGCGGCGGCTTTCTTGCTTCCCTCCGTCACCACCAGCGGCAGGCGTGGCTCGGTTGCCCACCACCTCCAGAACTCCCCCCGGTTGCCGTCAGTGTCCGCGGAGACCGCGGACGGAACGGACAGCCCGAAGCGGTCCGCGATGACCGCGGAGACCGCGGACGGAACCCGCAGCCAGATCGAACGGGTCGGGGCACCCCAGGGCGCTTCGTACTTGATCGGCTCGCCATCGGCCGCCAGCCGTGGGGCAGCGGGCTTCAGCTGGCCCCAGGCCATCGGGGCCCAGTCGGCCAGCGGATCGAGGCCTGAGCACCACCAGCCACCCGCAGCGGCGACCGGTTCGAGGGCCTGCAGCAGGCGTACAACGGGGGCCGTCGCGTACTGCCGGGCATGGGCGCCCAGCTGCTCCAGCCGATCACCGGCCAGAGCCTCGATCACCTCATGGCCGGCCAGGCTCTGCAGGTTGGCCGCGGCCAGCTCGGGATGGATCGCGGATCCCTCGACCCACTCGGCCAGGTGGTGGGGGAGGGTGCGGTCAGGGCCTGCAGCTACGTCCCAGCTACTGCCGACCGGGGCGGTGGTGGTGCTCACAGCCCCACCCCTTTGCTGAGCAGGGCGGCGGCGAGCTGTTCGGGGTGCCGGGACCCGGCGGCGATGGCGGCCATCTCCAGCCCCTCGCGGAGCCGCTGCAGGGCTTCCGCTGCGGCGTTACCCCTGTCAGGGGCCCCTTTCTGGGGGTGCCCATACCGAACGTATGTGCCATCATTTGAAGGCAGACGCTCCCCAGCAACTGCTTTCGCCGGATGGGCCTCCACCCCTCCGGTCACGGTGCTTCCCGGGGTTTTGCCCCCCGGATGCGCGAAACTCACGGGATAACACTCCTGTGGTGATCCCAGATCCCGCGTCCTGTCGCCAAACGTTCCGCGGTTCTGGGGTGGTACTTGAAAGGGGGCCTTTCGGCCCCCTTTCTGCTGCTGAGGGCTCAGCGGCAGCGGATGGGGACCCCCTGGGCGGCCAGGCTCTGACGGATCAGACCCGAAACAGTGGTGCCGCGTTCGATTGCGGCCTGTCTCAGCTGCTCACGTTCCGCAGCCGAAGCCCGGATGTTCAGCAGATTCCCGCGGGGTTTGTCAGCCATGGGGGCAGAGGGGTAAAGACCTCACCCCCGAAAATTATCGGTAGGCGCAAGGGGGCGGCCTCGCAGGGCTCGGGGTCTGGCTGTTCTGGGCGGCTCAAAACCCCCCGTTTCGCGCAGGGGAAAAAACTGCTGCCCCAGTCGCGGAAACGGTTGTCGGCCTCCCGTTCGATTGGTGCTGGGTGTGGTCAAAGTGCCCAGGGTTGACCCACGGCCGGGCGTGATCGCCGCGCTTCCGTGAACCATTCCGGGGAGATGTGCAACATTCCCTCCTCAGAATCCTGTCCACCACTGGAAGGGGTCGAGAAACGTCGCGTTTCCGGTCGGTTGGCGGTGCCTCCTACCGGGGCAATCGTGCAGTTCGACACGGATCCCTACAACCTGGGGCCACAAAACCCCAGTGCTGGCGGTGATGGGGGCCGTTCCGCGTCGGGTTTCCGCTCGATCAGCGCCACCTCCAGGGCCCTGTCCAAGGGCCTCTGTCCAGGGATTCGGGGCGCTGTTTGGACAGAACCGGGAACCGTTGCAGCGCAGGGAATCTGCCGCGGCCTGTCCAAGGCTGCTGCCCTGTGCCTCAGACAGTTACGCAAACATGGGTACCCGATCCGAACCGCTCAATCCCTGATGAAGAAAGGGGTAAGGGGCCAAGAGGTACCCGTTTCAGACTGACAAGGTACCTGAGGGGCCAGGGAAGGGGCCAATCGGTACCGATTCAGGTACCAGGGGGCTCTGCAGCCGGTACCCAGACCGCAGCCAGCAGCAGGGCAGCCAGGAGATCTGCCCAGGTACCCCAGCGGTACCCGATCAGCTCTCAGCCGGTACCCAGAGGGCCTGGGGAGGGCCACCTCGTGCGGCGGGTGTCCGCCCCAGACAGCGCCAACCCAGGATCACCAGCCCCTCGCGGGCGCCACCCGCACGGGAGATCCGGTTGTTGAGGGCGCCGCGCTTCAGGCCCAGCAGGTCGGCCAGTGCCGCGGTCTGGATCGCATCGGCCGGCAGGTCATCCGGTGCGGGCACCGGGGCCGCCGGGGTGGCACGGGCCGGCCGCGGCCGGCGAGGGGCCGGCCTGAGAGCCAGGGCCTCGGCCAGCTGGGCGGTGGTCTGCTCCAGGGCCTGCAGGCGCTCCAGCAGCTCAGCGCCACCAGCAGGGCCAGCCGGGGGCTCAGCGGCAGGGGACAAGCTGGCCACCAACCAATCGCGGACGCTTAACCCCTCGGCCGCGGCCCGCCGCTTCCAGTCGGCCACCACAGCCGGCGAGAGCTTCAGGTTGAGCTGCTGCAGCGTCACGACAGGTACCCGGCAGGTAGCCCGGACGGTATCGGCCGATCAGAAGGCAGTCACCAGTGCCTCCACCAGGGCCACCAGCCGGAAACCGGCAAAGGCGCTGCAGTACAACGAGTTTCAGCGAGAGGAAGCCCGCTCCAGTTCTGCCAAGCCACGCAGCGCCAGCGCACGCGTCAGCCCAGAACGGCTGCATTTCAGTCGATCCGCTTGCCGTTGCAGCCGCTGCAACGCCTCCAGAGGGAGACGGAATTGGACCTGAAGCATGGCCTCGCCGGGCTTGCGGTGGTCCTCGATCACAAGCGGCTGGGGCATGACGAACGTCTGTCGAATGGATGCGTTCAATGTGAGCCCGCTCGCTCGATCACTACGGCTCAACTCAGGCCCAGGCGCTGCAGCTGCAGTCGAACCGTGGAGGCACTCAGAGGAGAACCTTTCGCCGTGACCGTGCCGGCCGCGGCCAGGGCCTCGCTCATACGGCGCAGGCTGTAGCCGGCGGCAACCATCGGCACCAACAGGGGGCGCAGGGCCTCGGCGGCGGCGGTCGCTTTCGCTGCAGCCGCGGCGTTTTCCCGGATCGTGCCGGGGCGCAGCCCGCCCAGCTTGACGCCGCGGGCCTTGGCCGCGGCCAGGGCCTCGCGGGTGCGCTCGCTGATCCGGCGCCCCTCGAACTCGGCAACGCTCGCCATCACCGACAGGATCAGCCGGCCGGCACTGGTGGTGGCGTCCACGTCCGGCAGATCGCAGAACAGGAAACCGCCCATGCCGTTCGCCGCGGCCTCCCGGTTGAGGCGCAGCACCAGCTCAGCGTCGCGGGCGATCCGATCAAGCTTGGCCACCGCAACCACGGCGCCCAGGCGGCGGGCTTCGGCCAGGGCCGCGGCCAGCTGGGGACGGTCAGCTTTCCTGCCGCTCTCAATCTCCACGAACTCAGCGACGATCACGGCGCGGCGATCGGCGGCCAGCTGCTGCACCTTGGCCCGCTGCGCTTCCAGCCCCAGACCGCTCTCACCCTGGCGAGCCGTGGAGACCCGGTAGTAGGCGATCAGTTCCACGGCTCCCTGGCCATCTGTACGAACAGACTACGGACGTTGTGGCTAGTACAGGTGGGTTGTTGCACCGCTTCACAGATCGTCCGCGGACTCCGCGGACTTAGCGGACGCCCCAGGGGGCGATGCCTCCAGGAGCGCACCTCATCCGTACCCTTTGCGCATCACGGCTACGCCCAATGCAAGTCGATGCGCCCATAAGCCTGCTGAAAGGGCTGTCCCCATGGGCGCCGCTGGCCTTGGTGCTCATCCCGGTTTTGTTTCAGACCCCGCCCAAGCGTCTTTGGGCATGGCTGATAGACCAGCCTTGGGGGCGTTGGTGGAAGCTGCCTGCCGGCGTGCTGCCTCCTATAGCCAGCATCCTCACCACCAGGCCACCGGTCAGCGTTGAACAGCAAGCCAGCTGGCTTGCTCCTATCGTTTGGGTCCTCGCTGTGGGGGTACTGATATATGGCATCGACCAAAGCGCCAGAGAACAGGCCCGAGGGCAGCAAGACAGCCTCCTGGCTTTCTCCGCTCGAACAGCGGATCTCTTCCGTCGAGAGGGAGACCGAATCCTTGAGGAAAGGGAACGAAGAGCTCTCGAGGCAGCTATCGCAGCTGAGAGCGAGGAAATCGCAGATCTTGAAAAGTAGAGCGGCGGTAGCCGAGAAAACCAGGGTCTTCCCTGGAGTCTCAGTCATCAGGGGCTCCGCAGCCATCAGCAGCACCCAGCCCCCTGTCCAATGGGGCTTTGTCGTCGGACTGGGGGAACGAAGCACTGGGGCTCCCCTCCGAGTGCCCACACCGAGCTAGGCGAACCCTTCTTGCGCTCAGCTCAGGTCTCCAGCTCGTCAGCCAGGGCCAGCACGCCTCCCAGCACTTCCCCGAACTGCTCAGCCAGGCTGTCCCGCTCCGGTGATCCAACCGGGGCAGCGTTCACCCTGAGACCCAGGGCCTCCAGCCGCTGGCGCATCTCAACCAGCCGGGCATGACGCGGGTCCGGTTCAGGCATCGCTCAACCCTTCCCCTTGGCGCGGCTCAGCTGCCACAGGTTGTAGCCCAGCTTCCGGGCCTCGATCCCGGCGCGGGTGATCCGATCACTCCCAGGGCGGGCGCCCAGCAGTAGGCGTACCTGTCGGGTGGTGAGCGGTGCGCCCAGCTCCACCGCATCACCCATGGCCCGCAGCTGCAGGGCCAGCACCTCCAGCTGCTCCCGGTCATCGTCCGCGGAGTCCGCGGATGCCTCGGACGGCTCGGACGGCTCGGACGGCTCGGACGGCTCAAGGGCCGCGGCCGATGGGCTCACAACCAGGGCGCCGCGGCCGACTGCTGCGAGGGCCTCAGCAGCGGACAGGCGGGCGCCGCGGTGCCGGGCGTAGGCGGTGAGCAGCTCCACCTCGGCGCCAGACAGCCAGGCCTTGGCTCGGTGGGTCTGGGGTTTGATCTGCAGCTCGCCCAGATACTTGTAACCCGTGCTCTTGCTGATCCCCAGGGCCGCCAGCACCTCGGCCACTAGCTGGCCATCGGGGAAGGCTTCGAGGGGCGCCAGATCACCGGTCACGGTCTGTCCGCGGAGTGCGCGGACGGTAGCGGGGCGGATACGGATGCACCACAACCGGCGCCGCTAAGGCAGGGTCTCCGCACCTTCCGCGGAGTGCGCGGACAGCTCGAAGCTTCAGCAACCGCTTCGACCGGATGCCAGCCATGGGGCGAAGGGCCGCGGCCAGAAGCTCCAGCAGCTCCGCTGCCAACAGGACTAGGGGTGAAGGGAAGAGGGCGGGGAGAAGATCCTGCAGGCCTCCAGCCAGGCACGGCGTGGGCAAGCGCCAACAGGGGCCACCAGCAGCACGGCGGCCGCTTCGAAGGCGACCAGGGCAGCCAGGATCAGCAGCTCCGCTTGGTGACAGAGCCCAACAGGGCAATGCAGGTCAAGTTTTTGACAGATTCCCTCGATTGTGTCATCGCTGACTTCATTACGTACCTATTGAAGCCAGGGTTTAAGCGTTCGCACATCGTGATGGCCACCGGCAACACCAAGAGCGGTAGCCGCAAGAAGCTCGACCGATCCTCGATCCAGAAGCAGATTGCGACTCTGCTGGCGAATGGACCTCCCGACGCCGCAGCGTTGTTCGCATTTGCGGAGTTCATTCATGGAAAGCCCTTCCCTGAGCCAGTGCTCACCCTTGCCCAACTCAAAGCAGAGGTGTGTCAGGCATTTGGGTGCAAGACAACTGCGGAACTGCGCAAGTCGAGTGAGTTCAGGCTCGCCATGACAGGCCGAAGCGTGGACCTCAAGACAAAAGCGGATTGGCAGAAACTGTATCGCGAGTGGGTCGGACTACTTAAGTCTGAGCGTGGTGGCACCGGACCTACCCACATCAATGGCATCGACGTGTTGGAGAACTTTCGGCCTTGGCAAATCTTTGGACTAAAGCCAGCCACTGCGACTGCTGATGACATCAAGGAAGCGTTCCGAAGCCTAGCCAAGGTCCATCACCCAGATGCAGGGGGCGATCCTCGCGTCATGGAGAGGCTAGTAAAGATGCGTGATTCGTTGCTGGCCTTTCGCTGATGGCAACTACTTCCATTCCCTCCGGCAGCAGAAAGGAACGCGCCTCTTTCTCCGACAAGGAAACCGCAAAGCTGCTTCAAATAACCGTCGTCAAACTCTATCGCATCTGCATATTCTTTGAGTCGGACCCCGACGATGAATGGGAGCTTATCGAAGGCGTATTCTTCGACTATGCGCCAGGTCAAGCCAAGAAGCGCCGCTTCTACGAGGAAGGCGTCATGGCAATCGCTAAGTATCTAGAAGAAACAGAAGGAAGCAGCTTTCGGGCAAAGATCAATGAGTTCTTCACCCATCACAGGGCGCGGGTGATAAGGGCTCTGGTAACACGACGGATCGTCCAGGTCACTCAGGATCGGACGGCCTTCGAGATCCGTGGTGAACTTCTATTCCTGGACCAGCGGGCCCTGGTGAAAGTGCTTGGCACCAACGGGCGGGGAATCGCCAATACCGTCGCCAGAATACAAGAGGGAAGCGCAGAGGACAATGCCCCGCAAGCCCTTGAGCCGGGCGTCGACTATGCAGACTTTGACGGTAAGGAACGTCGGCACTGGAGCCAGGTCGGCCTTGTCAAACTGGCTACAACTATGCGTATAAGGGGAAAGATAAGCAAAGCCCGAAAGGCATGGGTCAAAGAAGTTGAAAGAGTTGGGCAAGAATGCTTAACGGCACAGCTAAAGTTTATTCAGAGCCATGAGGCCCGCGTCAAGGCCGCCAAAGCGAGAGCACGCGCCAAAGCCGCTGGGCGATGTACGGTTACCCAGGAGAAGCAGAGGGAATCGGACAGGAGCCCGATCGTGCTTGATGTGCACCATCTCTTCGACGCCGCAACACGACCAGATCTTGCTGCTTTAGACGAGAACCTAATTGTTATTACGTCTGCCCTGCATAGCAGCTTTCACCAGTGGATGGGTGGCAATCCATGCACTCCCGAGGACTTCATTGACTACCTGTTGACAAACGAACTGACTTGCTTTCAGGGGAGTGCTTCAACTCAGGCCCGTCAAGAGCAACGGCTGCAGAAGCTGATCTATCAACTGGAGCAACTGCAATCCAGGTATGAGGACTACCGCATGAACTATTGAGACCACCAGCAGTTGATCGGGGGTGCTGACGGTTCAGGGTCTGGGGTCATGGGGACGAGGCAAAAGAGGGAGGTAGACGGCATCAGGCGGCGAGGGGCTGCGATTGATGGGACCGAAGGGCTGCAGCCCATGGAATTGGCACCACCCGACCCCAGGGCGAGGGTCTGTGAGGGGGTGGCGGGCCGTGGTCTGGAAGGGTGGGGCACTTTTGCCCCCTAC
>CAZBMT010000019.1:0-15318 GCA_964492645.1 uncultured Cyanobium sp.
CCCTACCCCTCTGCACCACAATGGGGCCCCCCGTGGGCCCGGCTTGTCCCTCCCCCCTTCTCCCCCGGTCCTGGTGATCGCCAGCGGCGACCCCCACAAGGTGGCCGAGATCACGGCCATGCTGGCTGCCGTCGGCCTGGAGGTGCGGCAGCAGCCCAGGGATCTGGAGATCGAGGAGACGGGCCTCACCTACGCGGAGAATGCGCGCCTCAAGGCCTCCACGGTGGCCTCGCTCACGGGCTGCTGGTCGCTGGCTGACGATTCCGGCCTGGAGGTGGATGCCCTCGATGGCCGCCCCGGCCTGTACTCGGCGCGCTACGCCCCCACGGATCACGAGAAGATCCACCGGCTGCTGCACGAACTGGGCGATTCCCTCTACCGCGGCGGCACCTTCGTCAGCGCCATGGCCCTGGCCGATCCCAGCGGCGCGGTGGTGCTGGAGTCGGAGGGGGTCTGCCGGGGCCTGATCCTGCGGGAGCCCTCCGGCCCCGGCGCCGGCTACGACCCGATCTTCCATGTGCGGGAGGCGGGCTGCAGCTATGCCGAGATGGGTGAGCATCTGCGGAGCCGGCTCGGCAGCCGTGGCAAGGCGGCCCGGGCGATGGCCCCGGGTCTGAAGCGGCTGCTGGGGCTCAGCTGCGGGAGCCGGCGTTGATCTGGGCCACGGCGCGCATGGCGGCGGCGGCGGCCTCCTCGACGTCGCCCTCCTTTCCCGCCAGGGTGAGGCGGCCGAAGGCACCCACCGCCTTGACGTCCACCACGGTGATGTTGGAGCTCTTCTCGGCTTCGTTGGCGGCGATCAGCACGTAGCCCGCCGGTTCGGTCTCGAGGATGAACATGCTCATGCCGGCCTGGATCATCGAGCCGCGGCGGTTCTGGCGGTTGATCAACACGGCATGGTCGGGGGTGATCGCCCGGATGATCTCCGTCCAGGTGACCTCGCAGCGGCTGCGCAGCTCCACCCGGCTGCCGATGGCCTCCAGGACCACGTCGCCGGAGTGGAGCACGTTGCTCTGGTCCCGGTGGTAGAGGGCCAGGGACCCGAAGGCCCGCTCCACCACCATCTGGCCGAGCCGCACCGTGCTCGCCTTGAGGGCGATGTCGGTGACCCGGTGCACCGCCATCCCCGGGGAGACCTCCAGCCAGAGGCAGGCATCGCCGGGGATCGGCAGGAAGCCATGGGACACCGTGCCCATGTACGACGCCAGCTGGGGCTGGAGGGAATCCAGGAAGACGTAGGTGCGCAGTTCGATCGACTGCACATGGCTGGACTGGCGCGCCAGCCGCCGGCCCTCGCTGTCGGTGGTGATCACGCAGCTGGCCCCGGAGGCCTCGCCGCTCACATCGGTGCCGGTGATGCGCAGGCTCGCCGCCTTCCTGCGGGCGTCCGACCGGTCGTCGCGAAGGAAGGAACGGGCGGTCTGCGGATCCATCACGGCGCCTGGCGCCAACTCCCGGAACAAACGGTCGTTGCGATCACCGGGGGTGGAAGCGCCGGGATCCCTGGCCGCCGCCAGGGGCAGTCCAGAAGGGGAGGGTACTCCCGGGCGGGGCGCCGACGGGCGCTTTGCGGGGGCTCCGGGCCGGCGGCCGGGACTCAGCGGGGGTTCAGGGTGAGTGGATCGGCGCAGCAGACCCGGTCGCGTCCCTGCCGTTTGGCCGTGTAGAGGGCCTGGTCGGCGCGCTCCATCACCGCCGAGAAATCCGCGGGCAGCTCGCCCGACTTGGTGCTCACCCCCAGGCTGACCGACAACCGACCGCCGGGTGCCGCCCCCACCAGATCCAGCTGGCCCACCGCCAGCCGGATGCGCTCGGCCACCCGCAGGGCCGTGGCCCGGTCGGCCTCCGGCAGCAGCACCAGGAACTCCTCGCCGCCGAGGCGGAAGGTCTGGTCCTGCTCCCGCACCGACTCCCTCAGCACCCTGGCCACCTCCCGGAGCACCCGGTCGCCGGCGTCATGGCCGAAGCCATCATTGACCTGCTTGAAGTGGTCGAGATCCAACTCGATCAGGGCATAGCAGGCGGGCAGCGGCGTCGCCTCCAGGGCTCGCCGGTTGGCCAGGTTCGTGAGCGGATCGCAGCGGGCTGCGGTGTCGAGAGCGGCCACCTGGAGGTCCTTGCGCTGGTCCTCCAGCAGATGGTCCACCCAGGGACGCATGGACTCGGTGAACTCCCGCAGCATCCGCTCCATGTCGGGATCGAACGTGTGCCGTGCGCCTTCCCCCTTCAGGGCCAGAACCATGGCGGGACGGCCGGGCAGGCAGATCTGGTGCCAGTCGGCGGCTGGCTCCCGCCGCTCGGGATGATCCTGAAAGGCGTTCCAGGTGGTCCAGCCGTCGATCGGCATGTTGACGGCCAGTTCGCATTCCCCGCACTGGTCGGAGGCCTCGAGGATGGTGCCTATGGCCCGGACCATGCCCAGGGGGCCGCTCTGGTGCATGAGGGCCTCGGTGAGTCGCCGCCGGGCCTCGGCGATGCGCAGCAGCCTTTTCAGATCCACGTCCGCGTCGGCGAGGGTGTAGACGCCGCAGTCCACTGCGCCCAGCGCATCGAACACCGTATCGACGATGGCGGCCGGGATGATGTGGCCGTGCTGTGGCGCAATCCGTTCGATCGGATTCCAGCGGTGCCGGATGCGGGCCAGGCCGGCACTGAGCAGCTCCCGGCTGGGCATGTAGTGCTGGTGGAAGGGCCGGGCGTTCTCGATGATGTAGGCCGCATCGGCCGACTCCAGCACGCCGCTGTCGGGAACGAATCCGCCGAAGAGATCGGAAGAGAAGAGTGTGTGGCTGCGGGTGTCGTAGGAGACCATCGCCCCTGGAAAGTGGAGATACGGCGTCAGCTGGAACTCCAGTCGCCGATCGCCGTGCAGGGGCAGGCACCAGCCGTGCTTCTCCACCAGATAGGTGGAGAAGCCATGGCCGTAGTGACGCAGCAAGGCGTTGGCGCGCCATTCGGTCACCACCTGCACGTCAGGGCGTGTCAGCACCTGCCCCAGATGGGGCAGGGCGGCGCAGATGTCGGGATCGGAGTGGTGGCAGACGAGCCAGCGGATCGCATCGAGATCGGTGATGGCACGCAGCTTGTCGAGGGTTCCCTCGATGGTGAGCGGTGACCCGGGATCAATCAGCACCCCGTCGGAACCATTGGCGATGAAATAGGTGTGGCACTGGAAGTGGTCGTGGGCCAGCCGCACCCCCACCCACCAGACACCGGGCGCGATCTGCACGGGATCCTCGCGCGGTCCTGCCGTGTCGCATCGGTGCTGGGCCGCCTGGTCGCAGGGTCGGTGCAGTGGACGGTCCATGGGGATGGAGTTGATGCGCTGCGCAGCGTCCGGAAGGAGACACGAATGAACGCCTTTTCCCATTTTGATTCAGTCGGAGCGGACCCTTGCGACTCCGAAGGCAACCGATACCTTCCAGGGCATCCTTTCCAGGCGCGACCATGGCCACCCGGCGCACCGCCAGCACCACCCCTCACGCCGCCGGCGACGTCTCCGCCCCCGGGGTGGCGAGCGAGACCCATTCCCTTCGCCATCCCCTCGACCAGGACACGGTGTCCGAATGGATCACGAGGGCGGTTGATGAGGGGGTGCGGCCGGAGCAGGCCCTCGCCTTCATCGGCCTCGGCCTGATGCGTCGCATGGGCGGCGGCATCGGCGACGGCTTCGCCGACTGGAAGGAGACCGCCGAAGCCGATCATCCGGTCGACCTGACGACCCTGCGCCAGCGGTTGGAGATCACCGACCTGGCCATCCGCACCGGCGCTCCCCTCAGCACGGCCGAGGTCACCCAGCTGATGGGGGCCCGGCCGGGGGCCGCGCTGGTGGAGCGGGGCGGGCTCACGGCCAGACGGCTGGGGCGCAACATATGGAAGCTGAGCCGCAGCGCCGATGGCGAGCGGGAGGAGCGTGGCATCGGCTTCAGCGAGGGATTCCGGCGTCGCCTGTGAAGGCGGAATCCGCACACGATCCCGAAAAGATGTGAAGCACCCGGGCGTGGACCCCGCCGTCCCCGCTAACCCATGGAGGCTCCATACCTGGCGATCCCCTCCATGGGTGTATCCGCTCCAACGGTTCAGCTTCCCACCGGCCACATCCCTGGCGACCCATCCGGCGCTATCCCCGGCGAGATCCTCAAGGAGAGTGGCCAGCGGGAAGTGTTCTGCGGCCTCACCTCCATCGTCTGGCTGCACCGCCGCATGCCCGACGCCTTCTTCCTGGTGGTGGGCTCCCGCACCTGCGCCCACCTGATCCAGTCGGCGGCGGGCGTGATGATCTTCGCCGAACCCCGCTTCGGCACAGCGATCCTGGGGGAACGCGACCTCGCCGGCCTGGCCGATGCCAACGAGGAACTGGACCGTCTGGTGAAGGATCTGCTGGAGCGTCGGCCCGAGATCCGCACCCTCTTCCTGGTGGGCTCCTGTCCCAGCGAGGTGATCAAGCTCGACCTGGCCAAGGCGGCCGAACGTCTCAACACCCATTTGCTCGGCCGGGTGCGGGTGCTGAACTACTCCGGCAGCGGCATCGAGACCACCTTCACCCAGGGGGAGGACAACGCCCTGCTGGCCATGCTCCCCCTGCTGCCCCCCTCCGACGAGGAGCAGCTGCTGATCGTGGGCACCCTGGCCGATGCGGTGGAGGATCGCTTCCGGCTGATCTTCGAGCGGCTGGGCATCACCACGGTCCGCAGCCTGCCGCCGCGTCGCTCCACCGATCTGCCCCCCGTGGGCAAGGGGACGCGGGTGCTGCTCGCCCAGCCCTTCCTCAGCGCCACCGCCCGGGCCCTGCAGCACCGGGGCGCCACCCTGCTGAGCGCCCCCTATCCCTTCGGCGTGGAGGGCAGCCGCGACTGGATGGCCGCCGCCGCCACCGCCTTCGGCGTCCCCACCGACCGCTTCAACGCCGTGCTCGACCCGCTGGTGGAGCGGGGGCGCCGCGCCCTGGAGCCCCATCGGGAGGTGCTGGCCGGCAAGCGGCTGTTCCTGCTGCCCGACTCCCAGATGGAGATCCCCCTGGCCCGCTTCCTGAGTCGGGAATGCGGCATGGAGCTGGTGGAGGTGGGCACCCCCTACCTCGACCGCCAGCTGATGGCCGCCGACCTGGCCCTGCTGCCCCCAGCCACCCAGCTCAGCGAGGGCCAGGACGTCGACCTGCAGCTGGAGCGGGTGCGGGCCGCCCGCCCCGACCTGGTGCTCTGCGGCCTGGGGCTGGCCAACCCCCTGGAGGCCGAGGGCATCGCCACCAAGTGGTCGATCGAGCTGGTGTTCAGCCCGATCCACGGCTGCGACCAGGCCGGTGAACTGGCCGAACTGTTTGCCCGTCCCCTGCGGCGCCGGGCCGTGCTGCAGCTCTCCTGAGACCCCCCATGGAACTGACCCTCTGGACCTACGAAGGCCCCCCCCACGTGGGCGCCATGCGCATCGCCACCTCCATGGAGGGGGTGCACTACGTGCTCCACGCCCCCCAGGGCGACACCTACGCCGACCTGCTGTTCACGATGATCGAGCGGCGGGGCCTGCGGCCCCCCGTCACCTACACCACGTTCCAGGCCAGGGATCTGGGCGGTGACACCGCCGAGCTGGTGCAGCGCTCGATCCGCCAGGCCGTCGACCGCTTCCGGCCCGAGGCGCTGCTGGTGGGGGAGAGCTGCACCGCCGAGCTCATCCAGGACCAGCCCGGCGCCCTGGCCGCCGGCATGGATCTGGGGGTGCCGCTGGTGAACCTGGAGCTGCCCGCCTACTCCAAGAAGGAGAACTGGGGCGCGGCCGAGACCTTTTACCAGCTGGTGCGCACCCTGCTCAAGCCCCAGCTGCCGGCTCCGGGCACCCCCAAGCCCTCCCCCTGCCGCTGGCGCGACGAGGGCCGCCGGCCCAGGGTCAACCTGCTGGGTCCCAGCCTGCTGGGCTTCCGCTGCCGGGACGACGTGCTGGAGATCACCCGGCTGCTGGCCGAGCACGGCATCGATGTTTCTGTGGTGGCGCCCCTGGGGGCCCGGCCCGCCGATCTGCTGCGCATCCCCACGGCCGATGCCAACATCTGCCTCTATCCCGAGGTGGCGGGCCCGGTGTGCAGCTGGCTGGAGCGCAGCTTCGGCACCCCGGTGGTGCGCACGGTGCCGATCGGCATCGGCGCCACCGCCGCCTTCCTGCGGGAGCTGCACGGGGTGCTGGATCTGCCCCTGCCGGCCGAACTGGTGGAGGTGGAGGGCCAGCCGAGCGAGGCCGAGCGCCGCTCCCGGCTGCCCTGGTACTCCAGGTCGGTGGATTCCACCTACCTCACCGGCAAGCGGGTGTTCATCTTCGCCGATGCGACCCACGCCATCGCCGCCGCCCGGATCGCCTCCCGCGAGCTGGGCTTCCAGGTGGTGGGCCTGGGCAGCTACAGCCGGGAGCAGGCCCGGGAGGTGCGGGCCGCCGCCGCCGAGCTGGGCCTGGAGGCCCTGATCACCGACGACTACCTGGTGGTGGAGAAGGCCATGGCCGAAGCGGCCGCCGAACTGGTGCTGGGCACCCAGATGGAACGCCACAGCGCCAAGCGTCTGGGGCTGCCCTGCGCCGTGATCAGCGCCCCCCTGCACGTGCAGGACGTGCCGGCCCGCTACTCCCCCCAGATGGGCTGGGAGGGGGCCAACGTGATCTTCGATTCCTGGGTGCACCCGCTGATGATGGGCCTGGAGGAGCACCTGATCGGCATGTTCCGCCACGACTTCGAGTTCGTCGATGGCCACCGCAGCCACCTGGGTGACGGGGCACCGACGGCGGCCTCGGGCGCCGACCACGAGGGCCCCTCGGCAACCGTCCCGGCACCAGCCCCGGCCACCGCTTCAGCTTCCGTCAGCGCCACCGCCACCGCCATCGCCCATGTCCCCGGCACCACCACTGCCGGGGCCGCTGTGCGGGAGGCGCTCGAAAGCCTCTGGACGGCGGACGGGGAGGCGGAACTCGCCAAGATTCCCTTCTTCGTACGGGGCAAGGTGCGCAAGAACACCGAAGCCTTCGCCCGCGAACGGGGGCTGGAGAGGATCGATGCCGAGGCGCTCTACGACGCCAAGGCCCACTTCAGCCGCTGAGGGCCTTGGTGGGAGGAACCCCCTTCTCCAGAGAGTCAACTGCCACTGGTTCGAGGGAAGCTCAGGGTGTGCTCCATCAAGGTACGGCTGATGTGTTCAGTCCATGGCACATCCGCAAGGGATTATGGTGCCCAGGCGTCTGGCATGGCGCAGCAACCCGGCTGCTGAGACCCTTCCGAGTCCCCTCTTGGTGGCGGGCAAACTCGCGACTGGGGAGCAGCCCCTGGCTGTCGACGACCCAGTGTGCCGTCCCCCACAAAGGACTGGACAAGGGCGTGCCACCTGAGGTGTCCTTTGGCGCTTGGTCGTCCTCTTCCTCCGCGAACCTCTGTGGAGACAAGGTTCAACAGCTGCAGGCTCTCCTCGCGAGTTCCCGTTCTCTGCCTCATTCGATCGTGCAGCGCGCCCAGGTCGTGTTGGCTTGCTGTGCCGGTGAAACCGACACAGCCATCGCCAAGCGGATGTTGCTGTCAGGGAATGACCGTCGGCAAGTGGCGCAGGCGTGATCGGGCGGTGGGCCTGGAGGGTCTCCACGACGAGCTCAGGCCTGGCCGTCCGCGCACCTACGAGGTCGACGCGGTGACCGAGGTGATCAACAGGGGCCTGCAGAGCAAGCCCACCGATGGCAGCACCCACGGGAGCGACCGCACCCTCGCCGCAGCCACCGGAATGTCCAAAACCACCGTTCACCGCTGGCTGCAGAGCTTCTCAGACCAAAGACGCCGGTAGCAGCGGCACCGCTCCGCGGATGCCTAGCAGCTTCAAGCTCTCCTCCGATCCGTTCTTTGCCCTGAAGGTCCGCGTCATCGTCGGTCACTGCCTGACCCAACGGACAGGACGATAGTGCTCTGCTTCGACGAGAAGAGCCAGATCCAGTCACTGCTGCCCATGGCCCAGGACGTGGCCCAGGGCGAGCTGCTGACCAAGTGCAGACAGCGCCAGCGGCACCATGAGTTCCTGGGGTTCCTGCGTCAGATCGAGAGGCGCGTTCCCAATGGCCTGTACGTCCATCTGATTGTGGATAACAGCCCACCACCCATAACCTATGCCTCCTTGCTCAACCCGGTGGAGCGTTGTTTTGGGTGATCACCCAGTGAGCCAGCCGCCGCGGCAGCCACTTTGTTTGCTCGAAAATCTTCGGGACGGGATACCGGGCGCTGACTGTTGTGTGACATGAGCTGCTGACTCAGTGGCGGCCATGCGACCTTGTGCGCAAGGAAATTGCCATTGTCTTTGCTTGGAACTGATCAATGAGGATGATTCCCAGAACTTCTGGCGCGCTTGATGCCCTTCCTGGCCCTACTGGGTGAACTGCTGGTTTGAGAGTTATTGCGGCCTTCGTCCAACAGCCTTGATCTGATTACGTTAGTGTTATCTAGAAAATCTCCTGATGGCCATTTTTGATCCTCTCTCTCGCTACCGCGCCGATAGCACGGCTTATCAGGCCATTGATCTCAATCCCGGTGATGCTGGAGTTGTTAGCATCGGTGGCTTAAGCAGTGTGGACGATGCTTCCGTAGCCATCGATTTGGGCAGCAACGTTTTTCGCTTCTACGGATCCACCGTCACTGGAAACAATCAGCTTTTTATCAGTGAAAATGGTCTGATCAGCTTTGGGGAGCCAGATCCATACTCAGCTAATGGCGATCTCTACAACTACTTGTATCGCAGTCGCATCGCCCCGCTATGGGATAACTGGACAACCAATCGGAATACCAATCCAGATGATCTGGTTCTGTATCAGTTTCGAGATCTCAACGGCGACGGCATTTCCGACCAATTGGTAATTGAGTGGAACAGGATTTACAGCGTTGATCTTGCTGAAAACGACAGTGCTACCTTCCAGGCTATTTTATCGCTGAATACTGGCGCAACCAATGGAGACATTGTTTTTAACTATGTCGACCTGACTCTCGATGGTGGCAGCGGCGATAGTAATTACAATAACGGCGGCAGCGCCACCATTGGCCTTACATACTATAATCCAGCCCTCAGTTTTTACAGCGGACAGTTTTCGCATCTACAGATTGGTTCCGACGGTAGTTCCGCTATGCCAATTGGCGACGGCACCGCGATCCGCATTACCTCAGTGCCAAATCCGCTGGGCCATGCTCCCAGCTTGGTGAAAGACATCAACGCTGTCAGTGATGACTCGTCCCCCTCGGATCTGACGGTTTTCAATGGCTCTCTCTACTTCTTTGCCGATAATGGTTTCAGTGGCCGGGAGCTGCTGAAAACAGATGCCTTTGGGACGACAACCCTCGTCAAGGACATACGAGCAGGTGCAAGCGGATCAGACGCCAAGTGGCTGACGGTTGTAGGAAACAGCCTCTTCTTCTTCGCCTACGATGACATCAATGGCTATGGGCTTTGGAAGAGTGATGGCAGCAGCACCGGTACCACTCTGGTACGCACCGGTGATCTTAATTTACTCGTTTACAATGACTCTACAACGGTAGCCTCCAGTGGCGGGAAGTTCTTCTACCGAGGCTACGACCCGACGAATGGGTTGGAACTCTGGGTGAGCGATGGCACAGCTGCTGGCACCATTCGAATCAGTAACATCGCGGCCGGTGCTGGGGATAGCCTTCCCTACAACCTCACTGATGTCAACGGCACCCTGTTTTTCGTTGCCACCACCAGCGCAGGAGGAACGGAGCTTTACAAGAGCACGGGCACCCTGGCCAGCACTGTTCTGGTCAGGGCGATCGCCAGCGGTGCGGCCGGCTCAGATCCGCAGGAATTGATCAATCTCAACGGCTCACTCTATTTCACCGCCAATGATGGGGCGAGTGGACGCGAACTCTGGAAGAGTGGCGGCACCAGTGCCACCACGGCAGTGGTGCGAAACATCAACACCAATGCTGGAGCCGGCAGCGATCCAGTGAATCTCACCATCCTCAACAACACGCTGTACTTCTTTGCCAACAGCGGTGCTGGCGATCAGCTATGGAAAAGCGATGGCACTAGCGTTGGGACAGTCCGCGTCAGTACAGCGACGTTCTATAGAGATTTCTGGTCTAATAATGGCTTCAATCTTTTCAACCTCAACGGCACCCTCTATTTCACCAACCAAGGTTCGGTTACCACCGAACTGTGGAAAAGCGACGGGGCCAGTGTCACCAAGGTTGCCGACCTGCCAAGCTACTTCAGTTTGGCTTCTGATTTCACCAACGTTGGCGGTGTTCTCTACTTCAGCCTCAGTGATGGGGGCGTCGCCACAGCAAAGGAGCTATGGAAAAGCGATGGCACTGCCGCAGGCACAGGGCTGGTTCGTGACATTGTTTCGGGGCCTAGAAGCTCAGACCCACGCGAACTGACGGCTTTCAGCAATAAGCTATACTTTGTTGCTTCTACAGATGACTACTACAACTACGCCGAATTGTGGACCAGTAACGGCACCGAGGCTGGAACAGTGTCCTTGGATGTCAATCCTAACACCTTTGGGGCTGAGATATCGGAGCCAGTGCTGTTCAATGGAAAGCTCTTTTTCGCTGCCAATGATGGTGTGGCTGGCAAGGAGCTCTGGTCCAGTGACGGTAGCGCTTCTGGCACGCAACAGGTGTTGGATATTCGAGTGGGGAGTGGAGGTTCTGATATCAGGCAGCTTACGGTTGTGGGCACCAACCTTTACTTCTTTGCCTATGATGATCTCAATGGCTATGGCCTCTGGCGGAGTGATGGCAGTGCTGCCGGCACGAGCCTGATCAAGGCAATCGATGGTTGGGCGTTTTTTAATAGTGATATTGCAGTCGCCGGCAGTCGTATCTATTTTGCTGCTCAGGATGTGAATGGGATTGAACTCTGGAGCAGTGATGGCACAGTGGCGGGCACTGGGATTGTCAGGAACATCAATCCTGGAAGCGCTGATTCCCTCCCCTATATCTGGGAGCGCAATGCGGCAATCGGCAACACCTTCTTTTTCACGGCGTACCATCCAACCAGCGGCCGTGAACTCTGGAAAACCGATGGCACCAATGCCGGCACGAGCCTGGTGCGAAACATCAATCCTGGTGTTGCCGATTCCAATCCTGATCAGTTGTTTGTCTTCAACGGCGCCCTCTATTTCTCCGCCTACGACCCCGTCTACGGCCGCGAACTATGGAAGACCGATGGCATCACCACAAGCCGCCTGAAGAACATCGCTCCAGGAATTAATGGCTCAGATCCGCAGTCTTTCACGGTGTTCAAGGGCAGCCTTTACTTCGTGGCGTTTGATCCCGCAAATTCTTGGGAACTCTGGAAATCGGATGGCACCACCGCTGGAACGGTGAGGGTGTCCAACTTCCCGTCTTCGATGGGGCAAATCTCGCAGCTCACCGTGGTGAATAACACCCTGTTCTTTACCTCCAACGGTGGCTCCTACGGTGGCTCTGAGCTCTGGAAGACAGATGGCACGATGGCTGGGACGAGCCAGGTGATCGGGGGTTCGTCAGCAAGCACAACGACCAGCTTGATTAACCTCACGAATGTCAACGGTGTTCTCTATTTCACGGCTTCCGATAGCACCTCTGGCCGTGAACTCTGGCGGAGCGATGGCAGCGCTGAGGGGACATACAGAGTCAGTGATCTTAATCCCTATGGAGATTCGAATCCGACCAATCTCGTCTATGATGCCAGCCGCAATAAGCTGTTCTTGCTGGCCAGTAATGGACTTAATGGAGATAATGAGCTATTCAGCCTGGACATCAACAACGCCCCCACCGATCTGGCCCTCAGTGCCAGCAGCATCGATGAAAACGTTGCTGCCAACTCCGTGGTGGGCACGCTCAGCAGCACCGATCCAGACACGGCCAACACCTTCACCTACAGCCTGGTGGCTGGCACAGGCGCCACCGACAACGGCGCTTTCACAATCGTTGGCAACCAGCTGCAGATCAACGCCAGCCCCGATTTCGAAACCAAGAACAGCTACAGCATCCGGGTGCGCAGCACCGATCAGGGCGGGTTGAGCTTCGAGAAGGTGCTCAGCATCGGCGTCAACAACGTCAACGAGGCGCCCACCGATCTGTCGTTGAGTGGCAGCGGCACGGTGAACGAAAACGCCGGCCCTGCCCTGGTGCTTGGCAGTCTCAGCAGCATCGATCCCGACAGCCCCACCACCCCCCAGAGCTTCACCTACGGCCTGGTGAGCGGCACGGGCGATACCGACAACGGTGCCTTCTCGGTGGTCGGTAACCAGCTGCTGCTCAACGCCTCCGCTGATTTCGAGACCAAGAGCAGCTACAGCCTGCGGCTGCGCAGCACCGATCAGGGCGGTCTGTTCACCGAGAAGGTGCTCAGCATTGCCGTCAACAACGTCAACGACGCCCCCACCGATCTGGCCTTGAGTGCCAGCAGCGTCAATGAGAACGTGGCCGCCAACACCGTGATTGGCAGCTTCAGCAGCACCGATCAGGATGCCGGCAACACCTTCACCTACAGCCTGGTGGCCGGCACAGGAGCCACCGACAACGGCGCCTTCAACATCCTGGGGAATCAGCTGCGCATCAATGCGATTCCCAATTTCGAGGTCAAGAGCAGCTTCTCGATCCGGGTGCGCAGCACCGACCAAAGCGGTGCCTTTGTGGAGAAGGTTCTGCCGATCTCCATTCTCAATGTCAATGAAGCGCCGACCAACATCATCCTCAGTGCCAGCAGTGTCGCCGAAAACGTGGCGGCTGGCACCTTGGTGGGCACCCTCAGCAGTGCCGATCCCGATGCCCCGCTCACCCCCCAGAGCTTCAGTTACCGATTGGTCGCCGGCATCGGCGACACCGATAACACCGCCTTCGAGATCCAGGAGAACGAACTGCGCCTGCGCAATGTTCCTGATTTCGAGCTCAAATCCTCGTACAGCATCCGTGTGCAGACCCGGGATCAGGGCAACCGCATCTTCGCCAAGGTGTTCACGATCTCGGTGACCAACCAGCCTGAGGCGCCTACCGATCTGGCCCTCAGTGCCAGCAGCATCGATGAAAACGTTGCTGCCAACTCCGTGGTGGGCACGCTCAGCAGCACCGATCCAGACACGGCCAACACCTTCACCTACAGCCTGGTGGCTGGCACAGGCGCCACCGACAACGGCGCTTTCACAATCGTTGGCAACCAGCTGCAGATCAACGCCAGCCCCGATTTCGAAACCAAGAACAGCTACAGCATCCGGGTGCGCAGCACCGATCAGGGCGGGTTGAGCTTCGAGAAGGTGCTCAGCATCGGCGTCAACAACGTCAACGAGGCGCCCACCGATCTGTCGTTGAGTGGCAGCGGCACGGTGAACGAAAACGCCGGCCCTGCCCTGGTGCTTGGCAGTCTCAGCAGCATCGATCCCGACAGCCCCACCACCCCCCAGAGCTTCACCTACGGCCTGGTGAGCGGCACGGGCGATACCGACAACGGTGCCTTCTCGGTGGTCGGTAACCAGCTGCTGCTCAACGCCTCCGCTGATTTCGAGACCAAGAGCAGCTACAGCCTGCGGCTGCGCAGCACCGATCAGGGCGGTCTGTTCACCGAGAAGGTGCTCAGCATTGCCGTCAACAACGTCAACGACGCCCCCACCGATCTGGCCTTGAGTGCCAGCAGCGTCAATGAGAACGTGGCCGCCAACACCGTGATTGGCAGCTTCAGCAGCACCGATCAGGATGCCGGCAACACCTTCACCTACAGCCTGGTGGCCGGCACAGGAGCCACCGACAACGGCGCCTTCAACATCCTGGGGAATCAGCTGCGCATCAATGCGATTCCCAATTTCGAGGTCAAGAGCAGCTTCTCGATCCGGGTGCGCAGCACCGACCAAAGCGGTGCCTTTGTGGAGAAGGTTCTGCCGATCTCCATTCTCAATGTCAATGAAGCGCCGACCAACATCATCCTCAGTGCCAGCAGTGTCGCCGAAAACGTGGCGGCTGGCACCTTGGTGGGCACCCTCAGCAGTGCCGATCCCGATGCCCCGCTCACCCCCCAGAGCTTCAGTTACCGATTGGTCGCCGGCATCGGCGACACCGATAACACCGCCTTCGAGATCCAGGAGAACGAACTGCGCCTGCGCAATGTTCCTGATTTCGAGCTCAAATCCTCGTACAGCATCCGTGTGCAGACCCGGGATCAGGGCAACCGCATCTTCGCCAAGGTGTTCACGATCTCGGTGACCAACGTCAATGAACCCCCCACTAGCAGCACTGACTTCTTTACCGCCACCACGGCGGTGGATGCTCTTCAGGGTCTAGGCGGCAACGATGGGTTCTTTGTTGATATTAATGCCCTTAACAACGGCGACAGCTTTGATGGTGGTGCCGATGTTGACCAACTCATCTTCTCTGGTGGATCGTCAACCCAGGTACTGACGATCGATCTGAACCAAGCCAATCAGTTTGTCAGCCTGACCAATGGCCCTGCATTTACCACCACTCCGGCTTTTTCGGGATTTGAGGATGTGAATCTCTCCGGTTTTACCGGAGCCGGTGTGCTAGTTGGAAACAGTGACGCTAATCGTCTTACTGGCTCTGGACGCAAAGATATCCTCACCGGAAACGCTGATGCTGATACCTTCGTTCTCAGCGCTCTTGGTCACTCATTGCTGACTACCTTTGATGTGATTACAGACTATACCAGCATCGATCGCATTGATGCTCCTGGAGCGATTTCAGCAACACTCACTAATTCCAGCGGCAATGCCTCAAGCCTGAGCAATGCTGCCATCGCTGCAGTGCTCACCGCCGCTGCTTTCCCAGCCGAATCTGCCAGAGCCTTTACCGTGACCGGCCAAAGTGGCACCTTCATTGCCTTGAACAACGGCACTGCCGGCTTCAGCAGCGCGACGGATTCAATTCTGCACCTTAGTGGCTACACAATAGGAGTTGCCAATCCCGTAACGATCTTGTAGACCCCCTTCATCCTTCTGTCTGTCAGAGCTTGGATAGTATAATGGACTATCTAGGCCCTTCTGCTTGGCCCCCACTCCTTTTTGATTCTGCTTATCCTGGTATCTCTTTCAGCCTTCTAATGGCACTGCGTTTTGGCCTGAAACTTTGGACGCCATGTATTGCCTCACGGCTTCACCTGTTCACTGCATTTTGCTCTTCCACTCAACAATGGCCAACAGGAGGCCGACAAGGGACAGTGCAAGACTAAGGTGGTGGGAGTTTGTCATTCAATGCAGTGCCAGCAGCTGGTTAACATTCCATACCTTATAGGCCTAAGGGCCGTGCCGCCGCCGCACGGATGTACTGCAAGCCTGATCCCTTATGGAACCCCTGAAAAACCCGCTAAG